>DATEDP010000098.1 GCA_035281585.1 bacterium | reverse complement strand
ATCAAAATAGCGGCTTCAGCCAGAAGCCGGCTCGCCTCGATGAGCTGCTCGCCTCCAACCTCGACCCCGACACCGGCACCCTCCCCCAGCCCCTGCCCTTCGCCGCCACTTTGATGAAGGACAATTACACTCACGTGCTCTACGAGCCGGGGGCGACCTTCGACCTTTATCTCAAAACTTTGGCGATGCAGCTGGCCCTCGAGCTCGGATCTTTTCTCCCCTGGAGCTTCAGCGATTACCGAGCCTCCGACCTGGCGGTTCTGCTCGATGGGCGCCAAATGTTCCGTTACTTCCCCGCCGGCAGCGCGCCTTGGGGCGCCCCCGGAACGGTGGAGGACGAAGGCTACGACGCGGCCGGCTCCACTCCCGCCCCGCCCTTGGTCGCGATGAAGTTCTTGCTGCGCCAAGGGGTGCTCCGCAACAACCGCTGGGAAACCTTGGGCCAATGGTTGGAGTGGGAGCGAAACAAGCTCCAGCACACTTTGGGCAGCCCCCAAAGCCTGACCGGCGAATGCGGAAAGGAATTTCATGAGGTCTATTGGGGCACGAAAGGAGCCCAGCCGGCGGCTTTCATCCTTCATGGCACCGCGATGGCCTGCGCCTTAGTGCCGGTCCCAGGCAGCGGCAGCACTCAAGAGCCGACCTTCAACCCTGCGGTCAAGCACTACACCGGCGGCTGCGGCACCACCGGTGCCTTGAACCATCGCATGATGCGGCAGCTCAATATCGTCGCCGAGCCCGTCGCATTCACCCACGGCCAGACCCGCTTCGCGGTCGAACGGACGCCCTTCCAAGCCATGCTGGACGCCCTCGAACCCCTGCTTCCCGCCGAGCCGGCCATCGACGACGGGCTCTCGACCCTTTCGTCGAGCTTGGCCGGCCTGGCGGTCGCGAGCAAAATTCCCGGCCTCGGCTCCAACGGAGAGTCCCGCAACGTCCCGTCTCCCTTATTCACGACGAGCTTCACGCCGGGTTCCGGCTTGCTCAACGCCTATATCGATCACAATGACAACCCTTACGGCATGACCAAGCTGCCCGAAGCCGCGATGCCGGAGGCCTTGATCGACGAGACGACTTATCGGCGCTGGTTTCCGGAGCCGCCGCCCAACCTCAGTGGCGAGCAGCGAAGCCAATTCTTCAGCGCCCACAACAAGCGGGTCAGCTTGCGGCCGACCCAGCTGCGGATCGCCAAAATCCCTCTCCATACGATGCAGTATTATTGCTGGAAACAGGACGCCGGAAAGCCCCACGGCGAGACCGAGACTTATGAACAATTCTTCGCCGGCACCTACACGGTGGAGGAGTTGGAAAGCACCGGATTTTGGCAGCGCTTGGAGCAGAAGCTGAACGAGGCCGGCGGCTGCGAGGGCTTGCCGCCGATGTACTGAGCCTAAGGCCGCCGCCCGACCCCATCCAAACGCATTTCCAAGGCCCGGAAAACCGGATAACCCCGCAGCTCGGTCTTGACTTGGGTTTTGCCTTCGGTGACCAGGCGCTCGAGCTCCTTGCGGTCGGCCAATCGCGGATCGGGCAGCCGGGAAGCTTCTATCGCATAGCGGTACCCGATGGCCGAAACCGACAGTTTGAGATAAGCATCGAGGTGATCGATCAATTCATTCCGCTCCTTCACCGCCCGCTCGAAAGACGGCTTCCCGGCAATTTTTTTGATTTCTTTCAGCCTGAGCTGTCGCTGATTCACCAGTTGAACCAGGGCCTCCTCGGGGCTGCTGACGCCGCTGGGGCGGACGAAGGCATTGCGGCTGTTCACCTGCAGATGAAACATCAGATCAATGTGAATGTCCTGGATGGCTTGGTCGGCCTCGGCAATGCCGGCCTTCGCTTCGGCGCTTGCCAACGACGAAGCCTGCACCGCCCGCAGAGCACCGAAAATGGGATGTTGAGTGTAGATCTTCCGCAGAGTGACGAGGGTTTGCTCCAGCTCTGCCTTCGGCCGCGAAGCGAGATACTCGGCTTGAAAGAGATAGGCTTCCCTCTCCCCTGTTAAATGATCCTTGGACCCGGCTTGGGCGTCCTGATGATAGTGGTAAAGCTCATGGAGTAGACCCGAGCGAAACCAAAGCGGGCTGAAAGTGTCGCGGTAAGGCTCGAGCGAGCCGGCCAAGACTGCGTCGAGATCCGAGCGATAGATCATGAGACCGTGAGGCGCTTTTTGGCCGGCGGGCTCGGCTTGAATCCGCAAGCTTCCATGCCGAATTCCCTCGATCATACCGGCCAGGACTCGCCGATGCTTTCGGGTGAAGTCGCTGTCTTCCTTTTGCAGCGCTAGCAAAGCCCCGCCGATCGCCAAGGCGGCGACGCGGGAGGAAGTTCCCGAGCCTTGAGCTTGTTCGGCCAGGGTCAAAAATTGAGCTGGGGCGATGCCTTCGGATTGTAATTGCCGGGCCAAGCCGCCGGTCATAAGTTCGGCCGTTGGGCTCCAATCGCCGCCCGCGAAAACCCAGGTCCTCACCTGGTTCCAGCGGCCCAAATGAAGGCCTTCGAAGGGCGGCGTCCCATATTTTTGGGCGAAATTCGAGAGGGCAGTCGAATCGGCGGTCGCGAAGCCCCCGGCTCCCCGGCGCAAGCTTAACCGATCGGTCGCCGTTTGGAAGATGCCGTCTTTTTGCGAGTCGCCGTGGCAAAGCTGCGCCCGCTCCGAACCGAAGCCGAGCTCATGAACCTGACCGGCGCAGGGCTTCTCCCGGGGAGGTGACGGCTTCTTTTCTTCGTTTTTCTTGGAATCTTTGGGTTCGCCGTCGCAGCTCAGCAGCAGCAAAGCCGCCGGAACCAAGAACAGAGCCAATGGTAAAACCATGTTTCCTCTTCGACCCCTTTTGGCGAGGGTTGTGGGCTCAATATTCGGGGCTTTTGGGGGCCTTGCGGAGAGATTTCTTGGTCGATTGCCGCCGTTTTCCCTCCAGCATTTTCTCCTTGGCCCGTTTCGAGCGCTTGCGTTTCTGGCGGCGGATTTTCTCGATTTTCTGCTGGCGCTCGCTCTTTTCCCTGAGCACCCGCTCCTCGACCTTGTCGGCCAATAGCCGCCGGGCCATGAAGCGATTGAAGGCCTGGCTGCGGCTGCTTTGGCAGCGAACCTGAATCCCGCTGGGGCGATGAGTCAGCAAAACCACCACCGAAGTCTTGTTGATCTTCTGGCCGCCGGCGCCGGAGCCGCGGACGAACTCCTCCTCGAAATCGGCCTCGCGCAGACCCAAGCGGGCCAGCCGGGCTTCGAGCTCTTTTTGCTTCGCTTCGCTGACGATGGGTTGGGACATAGGTTCAGTAATGGCGGCGGTCTTCGCGGGCCGCCCAAATTTCGAATAAACGACGGTTCTCCTCGCGCAATAGGCCGCCTTCGATCTTCATCCCGCTTCCCCCTTCGCGCTTCATCGTCTGGTTGGAGATGGGCAGCTCGTTGAAGCCGAACTCGCGGGCGTCGGAGATGTCGCAGCCATAGACGATCCGGGAAATCTTCGCCCAATGGATGGCGCCGAAGCACATCGGACAGGGCTCGCAGGTGCAATAAATCGTGGCACCGCTCAAATCGATGCTTTTCCTCTCGCCGCCGGCGATCCGCAAGGCCTCGATCTCGGCGTGAGCCGTGATGTCGTGCCGGGCCCAAACCTGGTTGTTGCCGCAGGCCAGGACCTCGCCCTCGTGCACGATGCAGGCGCCGAACGGCGTCTGTCCCTGCTCGACGCCCTGGCGGGCCGCGGCGATCGCCAGGCGCATGTAGCCTTCGTCATTCATCTAAAGGATTGTGGCTTAAAGAAATGAAGGAGTCTCGGAATTTTTAGGGGTGGTATTGCCCTTCCAACGCTGCTCCACCAAGTCGGCCAAGCCCGGCGAGTTCTGGCGAAGCCAGGTCAGCTCCTGCTCGGCTTTTTGAATCTGGCCGAGCTGGAAGAGGCAACCGATGCGCAGGGCCATGGCTTCGAAGATACGGGGGTAGCTGGGGTACTTCTGGACCAATTCGGCGATGGCCTCGGCCGCGCCTTGGTGGTCGCCCAAGCCGTTCATCCGCAAAGCTTGCTGGTGGAGGAATTGGGCGAGGCCGAGCTGGGCCTCCTGCTCCAGGCTATAGATGTCGGCGCTGCCTCCCATGTCGAAGCTGGAAGCGCCGCTGCCGAAGCTGGCCAAAGAGACCTGGCCTCCACCGGCCAAGCGGGGATTGGGATTGGAGCGCCAAGCCGGAGCTCGATAGGGCCGAATGCGGCTGGGCGCGAAACTGGGCTCGCCAAAATCGGGATTACGGGCAGGCGCTGCGACGGCGACGGTCTCGCTCGGAGCCGGCGCGGCCACCGGGGCCTTGGCCACCGGCAAGGAAGTGTCGCGCCAGCGCTTGTATTCGTAGGTTCCGACCAGGGTGAAGGCGAGAACGAAGGCGCCGGTCAGCACCGGCCGCCAGAAAGCTCCCATACCGAAGAAGGCCCAGCGCTTGCGCTCGGGCTTGGGCAGGCGGGCCAAAGCCCGTTCGGCCAGGCCGGCCGGAGCCGTCACCGAAGGCAGTTTTTCGCGGTAAAGATCGCGGAGCCGGCCGAAGGACTCGAGCTCGAGGCGCCAATCCGGGTTTTGCTGGAGCGCCGCTTTGAATTCGGCCAAGTCAGCCGGGCTCAACTCGCCCTCGAGGTAATCGACGATTTGGATTTCGAAGATTTGTCTATCCATATCTACTCACGCTCCAGCAATTCGCGGTACTTCGACTGTTTAAGAGCCCGACGAAGCCCTTCCAGGGCGTATCGCATCCGGCTCTTCACTGTGTTGACCGAAACGCCGGTCATCTCGGCGATCTCCTCGAACTTGAATCCTTCTTTTTCCCTCAGCAAGAAAACCTCGCGCTGGTCGTCGTTGAGCTTGGCCAAGGCCCTCTCCAAGGCGGCTTCGATTTGGCGTGCCGAGGAAAGGATGTCGGCCGGGATATTGTCGCCGGCGATCTTGTCGCCGAGGCTGGCCTCGCCTTCGTCGCGCCGCTCGTCCAGGCTGATCGCGTCCCGGATTTTTTTGCGGCGAAAGGTGTCCACGCAGAGATTCCGCACGATCGTGTAGAGCCAGGTGGTGAACTTGCCGTTGGGCAGATAGCGGTCGGCGGCTTGGTGGACCTTGAAGAAGGCCTCCTGAAAGACCTCCTCGGCCGTCTCGCGATTGCCCAAGAAGCGGTAAATGAAGTTATACACCCCATTTTGATGCCGCTTCAGCAGCTCTTCAAAGGCCGGCGAATCGCCGCCCTGAAAGGCCACCATCAGTTCTTCATCGCTGCGTTTCGGTCCCATAGGAAAGCGGGACCCACCGTAATGTCAGAGACCCGAACTGGTCAAGATAAGTGTCGGAACGAATTGAGGAATGGAAGGTTTTGAAAAAGTTAAATTTTTCTTGCTTGGGGTGTGGGGGGATGCCTTGGTTTGCCTTGTGGCTGCTCGAATTCAAATTGGTACTTCAAGGGGCTTGGGCAGCGGGAGCAGGGCCTGTCTCGCTGACACCCCCGCCGTCCTCGCAGGGGCTGCGGGCGGCGGGGTCCCCCGTCATCGAGCCACCCGCTCCCGAAGAGGCTGGGCAAACAGTTGTTTTTGCTGTTTTTGCTGTCATTCCGAGGGGCGAAGCGACGAGGAATCCTTGCGGAGTTTTTTAGCCTAAAATACTCCGCAAGGATCCCTCGCTCCGCTCGGGATGACAAACCTACGGACTCTGTTTGCCCAAGCTTCTTCTGGCCCCGAACGGGTGGCCGGGCGGGGGCCCCCCGCCGCCCGCAGCTTGCGAGGACGGTGGGGGTGCAGACCGGACAGGACCCGTTCGGGGCCAGCCACTTAAGTCCCTTTCAAACCGACCTTGGTTAGTGGATCTTTTTGCTCATGGAGCGAACAAGGCGAGAAACTTTAGCGATGGCCTGCTTGGGAGGCGATTTGGCAAAGCAATCGACCAAGGCCGACCCCACCACCACCCCGTCGGCATCCCGCGCCACGGCGGCGGCTTGATCGGCGGTCTTGATGCCGAAGCCCACGCAGACCGGTAGCGGGCTGTCCTTGACGACTTCTTTCAACTTTTGGTGGAGGGATTGAGTGGATCGAATGGCCGCTCCGGTCACCCCGGTCAGCGAGACATAATAGATGAAGCCCGAGCCCTTCCGGCGGACCAGGTCGATCCGTTCCCGGCCGCTGGTCGGGGAAAGCAGGTAGACCAGGGAAATCCCCTCGGCCTTGGCGGCGCGCCGGACCTCCTCGCCCTCTTCCGGCGGCAAGTCGACCAGCAAGGCACCGTCCACTCCGGCCCGCTTGGCGGCGGCGAAAAATTCGGGGATGCCGTACTGTAGAACCGGGTTGAAGTATCCCATTAAAAGTATAGGAATTTCGCTGGTTTTTCGGATTTTCGCGACGGCCTGAAAAATCCCCTTCAAGGTGGTCCCGGCTTTTAAGGCCCGCTCGCTGCTCTTTTGAATGACCGGCCCATCGGCCATCGGATCGCTGAAGGGCATGCCCAGCTCGATGACGTCGGCGCCGGCCTTTTCCAATTCCAGGACGACTTGAGGGGTCCATTTCAGGTGGGGATCGCCGGCGGTGACGAAGGCGACCAGGGCCTTCTTCCCTTCCCGCTGCAGCGCGGCCAATCGTTTCTCGATGCGGTTCTTCATGGGTTAAAGGGTGACCTTCTTATAGCGGGCGATGGTGCCCATGTCCTTGTCGCCCCGGCCGCTCAAATTGACCACCAGCAGCTTGCCCTTGGGTGCTTTCTTCAAATAGGCCACGGCATGGCTGCTTTCGAGGGCCGGCAAAATGCCTTCATAGCGGGTCAACAGGTCGAAGCCCTCCATGGCCTCGGCATCGGTGACCGGAACGTATTGGGCCCGGCCGGTTTCCTTGAAAAAGGCATGCTCCGGGCCGACTCCGGGATAATCCAGGCCGGCGCTGATCGAGTGGGTCTCGGTGATCTGTCCCTCGGCGCTTTGCAAAAGATAGGATTTCTGGCCGTGGAGAACCCCGACCCGGCCGGCCACCAGGGTGGCGGCATGACGCCCGCTCTTCACGCCGTCGCCGGCGGCCTCGATGCCCACCAGCTCAACCCCTTCGTCCTTGAGGAAGGGGAAAAAAATGCCCATCGCATTGGAGCCGCCGCCGACGCAGGCCACGACCTGATCGGGCAGGCGGCCTTCGGCCTTGAGGATCTGGCGCCGGGCCTCGTCGCCGATCACCCTTTGGAAATCGCGGACCAAGACCGGATAGGGATGAGGACCGGCCACGGTGCCGATGCAGTAGTAGGTGGTCTCGATATTGGTGATCCAATCGCGCAGGGCCTCGTTCAAGGCGTCCTTCAAGGTCGCCGAGCCGCTGGTCACCGGGATCACCTTGGCGCCGAGCAGCTTCATCCGGAAGACGTTCAAGGCCTGGCGCTGGATGTCCTCGGCCCCCATGTAGACTTCGCAGTCGAGGCCGAAGAGCGCGCACATCGTGGCGGTGGCAACGCCGTGCTGGCCGGCGCCGGTTTCGGCGATGATCCGCTTCTTGCCCATCCGGCGGGCGAGCAGGATCTGCCCCAGGGTGTTGTTCACCTTGTGGGCCCCGGTGTGGCAGAGGTCCTCGCGCTTGAGATAAATCTTGAGGCCCAGCTTCTCGCTCAAGCGGCCGGCGAAATAGAGCGGCGTCGGGCGGCCGACGTAGGTCGCGGCATAATGGTTGAACTCTTTCTTGAAACGGGGATCGCGCTTCACTTTCTTGTAAGCCAGCTCGAGCTCGCTCAAGGCCGGCATCAAGGTTTCGGCGACGAATTTGCCGCCGAATTCGCCGAAGCGGCCGTGGCGGTCGGGAAAGGGATATTTTTTGAAATCGAATTTTTTCGCCATCGATTCGTTTCCTAGCACTGTCATTCCGAGGAGCAAAGCGACGAGGAATCCTCTACGGACCCGGTAGTGGATCCTTCGCCTGCTGGCTCAGGATGACCGTCCTCTGCGGCCGGTCATTTGACTCGCGTCAGCCCGGCTTTGGCCCGGGAAATGAAAACTTCCATCTTGTGCCGGTCCTTGATCCCCGGCTGCTCCTCGACCCCGCTGGCCACGTCGACCATGAAGGGGTTCACCGTCGCCACCGCGATCCCGACATTCTCGGGATTGAGGCCGCCGGCCAGGATGATCTTCTTGCCGAGCTTCCCGGCCTCGCGGACCAGGTCCCAATGGGCGGTCAGCCCGGTGCCGCCGTAGGCTTTTTCGGAATAAGCGTCGACCAAGATCCACTCGCACTGGTATTTGGGGATCTCGATCAGGTCGGCCTCTTCCTTCAGACGAAAAGCCTTGTACCAGGGCCTTCCCAGGACATTGAGGGACTCGGCCGATTCATCGCCGTGGAATTGAAGCAAGTCAAGCTCCAGTTCGATGGCGACGTCGAGGACCTCTTGGGGGTCGGCGTTGACGAAGACTCCGACCTTCGGGATGTTGGTCGGGATCTCCTGAAAAATTTCCCTCGCCTTCTCGTAAGGCAGGAAGCGCGGCGAATCGGGATAGAAATTGAATCCCAAGTAATCGGCGCCCAGCTCGATGGCGTCGAGAGTGTCGTTCAAATTGGTCAGGCCGCAGATCTTCACCAAGGTCATTGGAGCAACTCCTTCAGCGCGGAGCCGGGGCTCTTGGCTTTCATGAAGGCCTCGCCGATCAAGAAGGCGCCGATGCCGGCGGCCTTCAAGCGCGCCAAGGTTTCGCGCTTGTCGAGGCCGCTCTCGGCGACCTTGAGGGCGGCGGCCGGCAACCGGGGCAGGAGCTTCTCGCTCAAGGCGACGTCGACCTTGAAGGTCTTGAGATCGCGGTTGTTGACCCCGACCAACCGGGCTCCGACCGCGGCGGCCAAGTCGGCCTCGGCGGCGTCGTGAACTTCCAACAGGACCGAGAGATTCAGCTCCTCGGCAAGGCCCTCGAGATCCTCGATCTGGGATCTGCCGAGCATCGCGGCGATCAGCAAAATCGCATCGGCCCCGGCCTCGCGGGCGGCATAGATTTGGTAAGGATCCCAGACGAAGTCCTTGCGCAACAAAGGCAAATCGACGGTCGCCCGGACTTGGCGGAGATGGTCGAGATGGCCGCCGAAGAAATGCTCGTCGGTCAAGACCGACAGGGCGGCGGCGCCGTGCTCTTCGTAATCCCGGGCGATGGCCGGCGGATCGAAATTCTCCCGGAGCAGGCCCTTGCTGGGCGAGCGCTGCTTGATCTCGGCGATCACGGCGAAAGGAGCGGCGCTGTCCTCGAGCCGGCGACGCAACGGCAGCGGACGGTAAGCATGGTCCCGGACCTTGGAGCGCAGGTCCTCCAGCCGGGCCTGGCGCTTGTAGTGCGCGAGCTCGTCTTTCTTGTAATCGAAGATTTTATCTAAGATGGACATACGTTGCCTTGTCATTCCGAGGAGCGACGAGGAATCCCTGCGGATGACCTTTTCGAAAAACTATCCCGCAGGGATCCCTCACTCCGTTCGGGACGACATTTGTCTTTTACTCAACCTCTCCAAAATATCCGCCGCCGCCCCGCTCTCGATGGCGTCCTTGGCCAGCACCGCCGCCTCTTTCAAATCCTTCGCCTTGTCCGCCACCACCAAAGCCGCGGCGGCGTTCAAGACCAAGCCGTCGCGGATCGGTCCGAAAAAAGTCTTGTCGAAAATTCCTCGCAGCAACTTAGCGTTGTGGGCCGCGTCCTTGCCGGCCAGGAACTTCACGTCGCTCTCGCGCAGGCCGGCGTCGCCGGGCTGAACAAGCTCTTCCCGCAAACCCTCGGGGCTCACCTCGGTCACGTAGGTTAAGCCGCCGGTGCTCAACTCGTCCATCCCCTGATCGCTGCTGACCACCCAGGCTTTTTCGGTCCCCAGTCGCCGCAAGGCCTCGGCCATGACCGGCCGCATCGCCGGGGCGAAAACCCCAACCACCTGCCGCTTCACCCCGGCCGGATTGAGCAGCGGGCCCAGGAAATTGAAGACGGTCGTCGTTTCCAAGCGCTTGCGGATCTGCTGCACCCGGGCGGTGGCCGGGTGGAAGCGCGGCGCCAGCATGAAGCCGAAGCCGTCGCGGGCCACGGCGGCCGCGATTTCCTCGGCGCCGAGCTCGATCGGAATGTCCAATGCCTCCAGCAGGTCGGCGCTGCCCGACTTCGAGCTGATCGCCCGGTTGCCGTGCTTGGCCACCGGGACCCCGCAGGCCGCGGCCAAGAGCGCCGCGCCGGTCGAAAAGTTGAAAGAGCCGGTCTTGTCGCCGCCGGTCCCGCAGGTGTCGATGGCGCCGAGCGTCGTCAGGCGCACCGGAGTCATCTTTTCGCGCAGCACTTTCGCCGCCTCGGTCAAGACGTCGGCGTCGATCCCGCGGGTCGAGAGCGAGGTCAGGAAAAGCGCGATCTCCGAATCCCGGGTCTCCTCCTTGAGGATAGCCTCGAAGCCGCCGCGAATCTCCGCAGGGCTCAGCGGCGCACCGTCGACGATCTTGCGCAGTAGTTCCCTCATTCCCGTCGTTGGGGTATTCATCGCGCCGCCACCCGTTTGAGGAAGTTCCGCAGCAAATCCTTGCCGGCCTCGGTCAAGATGGACTCGGGATGGAATTGGACGCCCTCGACCGGATATTCGCGGTGGCGCAGGCCCATGATCTCGCCGGCATCGGTCCAGGCCGAAATCTCCAGGCTGTCGGGCAGGCTCTCCCGCTCGACCAGCAACGAATGATAGCGGGTGGCGACAAAGGGGTTCTCCAGCCCTTGATACAGGGTCTTGCCGTCGTGATGGATGAGGCTGGTCTTGCCGTGCATGACGTTCTTGGCCCGGACGACCTTGCCGCCGAAGGCTTGGCCGAGAGCCTGGTGGCCGAGGCAAACGCCGAGGATCGGCAGCTCGGGCGAGAGCTTTTTCAAGAGCTCGAGCGAAATCCCGGCTTCATTGGGCGTGCAGGGGCCGGGCGAGATCACGACCGCCTCCGGCTTCAGCCGGCGGGCCTCGTCGACGCTCAGCTCGTCGTTGCGCTTCACCAAGAGCTCGGCCCCGAGCTCGCTCAAATACTGGACGAGGTTATAGGTGAAGGAGTCGTAGTTGTCGATCATCAGGAGCATCGCTTAAGTGCCTCCAATACCGCTCGAGCCTTGTTGTTCGTCTCCAAAAATTCGAGCTCGGGCTTGGAGTCGAGGACGACGCCGCCGCCCGATTGGAACCAAGCCTTGCCGCCGGCGAAGGCGACGCTGCGGATGGTGATCGCCATGTCGAGGTTGCCGTAGAAATCGAAATATCCGACCGCCCCGCCATAGGGCCCGCGGCGGGCGTTTTCCAGCTCCTCGATGATCTCCATCGCCCGGATCTTGGGCGCGCCCGAGAGCGTCCCGGCCGGGAAGGCCGCCTTGACCACGTCGACCGCGTCGAAACCCGGGCTCAGCTCGCCCTCGACGTTGGAGACCATGTGCATGACGTGGGAGTATTTCTCGGTCACCAAGCGTTCGGTCACCTTGACCGTCCCCTTCTTCGCAACCCGGCCGACGTCGTTCCGGCCCAAGTCGAGGAGCATGATGTGCTCGGCGACCTCTTTGGGATCCTCCCGCATTTCCTGCTCCATCCGGACCTCGTCCTCGGCGTCCCGGCCCCGCCGCCGGGTTCCGGCAATCGGACGCACCGTCACCTTGGAATCTTCCAGCCGCACCATCACCTCGGGCGAAGAGCCGACCAAGGCCTGGTCCTCCATCTGGAGGTAAAACAGGTAGGGCGAGGGATTCAGCCGGCGCAGCTCACGATAAACCTGAAAGGGCGAGCCGCGAAAGGGCGTCTCCCATCTTTGGGAGAGGACCACCTGGAAGATATCGCCGGCCCGGATGTATTCCTTGGCCGCCTCGACCATCCGGTGGAAATCCTTTTCCGAGGTGTTGCTCTTCGGCTTGATCGCCCCGGCCTTCCGCCTTGCCTTTTCCCTGGGCAACGGCCTCTTCAGGCGCGCCGCCAAAGCTTGCAGGCGCCGCAAGGCCTTCTCATAGGCCTTTTTCTCGGTCACCCGCCCGTCGAGGTGGGCCATGGCCACCAGTTTGACCTCGTGGCGGAAATTATCGAAGGCCACCAAGGAATCCTGGAGCATGAGCCGGCAATCGTCGAGCGGCAGGCTCGGCTTCTTCCGGTCGGGCAGCTTCTCCATGAAGCGGACCATGTCGTAGCCGAGGTAACCGACGAAGCCGCCGACCAAGCGCGGCAGATCCTCGCCGTCGACCGGCTGAAAGCCCTTCAGAGTTTCGCGGATCGCGTCGAGCGGATTGCCTTGCAGGCGGTCGACCCGCTTGCCGCGGCGGATTTCGATGACATCGCCTCGGGAGCGAAGGACCAGGCTGGGCTCGGATCCGAGGAAGGAATAACGGCCCCAGCGCTGACCGCCCTCGATCGATTCGAAGAGAAAGCGGTGCGGCCCCTCGGTCATCTTGAGGAAGGCCGAGACCGGGGTCTCGGTGTCGGCGTTCAGGGTCTCGACGAGCGGTATCAGATTGCCCCGGGAAGCCAGGCGGCGAAATTCCTTGAAGGATATCGGCATCCTTCATGATTAGCACAGGGATTTGGAGTCGGTCCAGTAGCAAGGGGCTTTAGCCCCGTTGACTCGGGTCAACAGAGGCCCTCGTCATCCTGAGCGAGGAGGTCATCCTGAGCGGGGGCCCCAGTCGAACGCCGCAGGTTCGAGTGAGACTGGGGCGAAGGATCTGCGACCCGCCAAGGTTATTTGAATGGCCCAAGCTTCTTCGCATCCTCTTACGGAATTCCGAGGGGGCGAAGGTACGCTGGAGCATGATCGTTTCTTGCCCAGTCGCAGATCCTTCGCTTCGCTCAGGATGACGATTTACCACAGGATGACAATCTACCGATTGTTCAGCGCATCCTCGATGATCTTGTAGATATCGGTGTTGTCGATGAAGCCCTTGACCCGTTCGGCATAGCGCGCGGGGCCTCGGGCCAAGGTCAGGATCGGAGTCGCGGTGTGGGTCCCGCTGGCCCAAACCGCGTGATTTTGGTCCGAGACCGCCCGGCCCAGGATGTTGGGATGAATCGAGGAATGGACGTAGAACTCGGGAAAATCCTCGGGCGAGGCGTCCTTGGCGCCGGGCTCACGATGCAGGATCCGCCGGGCCTCGGCTTCGCCGATCGAATAGGATGTTTCCTTCTTGATGGCGGCCATCAGGTCCTTCACCGCGGCGTCCATCGAGTAGGTCTTTTCGCCGTCCTTCGAATAAAGCTTCTTGGTGATGGGCTCGAGAATGGCCCGGAAGGATTTCTTCTGCTTGATGAGGAAGTCGTATTTGGTGAAGGCCGCGAAGTCGTAGGGCTTGTGGTAGGCCAAGCCCGAAGGCAGAGCCAACTCGAATTCGATCTTCTTGCCGTAAGCGAAACCGAAGCCGCCGGTTTCGTGGTCGGCGGTGATGATCAGCAGAGTGTCAGGATGGCGGTCGACATAATTCATCGCGACCTGGATGGCCTCGTCGAAATCCAGCGTTTCTTGGAGCATGGTGCCGGCGTCGTTGTCATGGCCGGCATAATCGATCAAGCCCCCCTCCACCATCAAGAAGAAGCCCTTGGGCTTGCGGTCCAAGAGGTTCAAGGCGGCCTGAGTCATCTGAGCCAACGAGGGCAAGGAGGCGATGGATCGACGCTCTTGGATCATCGGCATGACCGAAGCGCTGAATAAGCCCAGGACCTTGGTGTCCGGAGCCAGGCTGATCCGGTCGAGCTGCTCGGATCGGCAGACGAAGGTCATGCCCTTGCTCTTGGCGGCGGCGATGAGGTTCTTTTGGTCCTCGCGCTTGCTCTTGCCGTCGATCTCGGGCTTGAGGCCGACGCATTCCTCGAGGTCGACGGCCTTCATCGGCTCCCTCTTCACCTCGTCGCGGTATTGGGGAATGAAATTGGCGATGCCGCCGCTCAGCATGACGTCGATGTCGTGGCGCTCGATCATGTCTTCGGCCAGCTCATTTTCCATGTCCCGGAAGACCTGATGGCCGGCGAAGCTGGCCGGCGTGGCGTGGGTGATGCGGGTGGTCGAAACCAAGCCGGTGGCCTTGCCCATTTTTTCGGCTTTCTCGAGGATGGTCTCGCAAGGGTAGCCGTTGGGATCGAGGCCGACCGTTTCATTCAAGACCTTCATACCGCAGGCGATGGCGGTGGCGGCCGCCGCCGAGTCGGTGACGATCTCGCCGTAGCTGGTGGTGCGGGTCAGGCCGCTCGAATGCCCTTTCATCATTTTTTCCAGGGCCAGCTCGGGCTCACCGGCCTTGCGCAACTGACGGTAAATGACGGCTTGGCCGACTTGCTGGATGCCCATGCCGTCGCCGATCATGAGGATGACGTTCTTGACCGGACCGGCCTTCTCGACCGGCATCGAGGGGTGGGTGGCGGCGACGCTTTCTTGGATGAGCTGGGGGCCGGGGGCCGGCTCGGCGGCGGGCTGGGGGGCGGCGGCTTTCTCCGAGCCACCCATCTGGGTGGCGCAAATGCCGGCCCAGAAAACCAGGACCAACGAGAGAAGGCCGACCTTTTTATAATTCACCGCTTGGGGTTTCGCCATGGTTCCTCCAGGAAACCCCCATACCCAGGGTCATGCTTAGTCCGTCCCCATCGCCAATCGCAAGCCGAAATCGCTAGAACTTGGTTTGCAACCTCAGCCGGAATCTTTGAGAAGTCTGCACGCCGTCTTTGGTTGCGGTCGGCAACACCGAATAGTCGCTCTGCAGCTTGAGGTTCTTCGACTTGAGGGGAAAGCCGTTAACGCCGAGCTGAAACTCGGCCTTGTCGTTCTGCAGTCCCTCCAAAAAGACTTGGGAAGCCCGGGCGGCGACCTCGATTCTCTTGGGAAGGACGAAATATCCGGCCTGAGCGTAATAGCCGTAATCGTTGGTCTTGGAAAGCTCGGGGTCGCCGGGCTTGGTGTTGCGATAGAAAAACTCGCCGGTCATCGCCAGCCCCTTGTACTTTACACCGGTTTCGGCGCCTACTTGGCTCAATTTATCGGCCGAGAGATCGACCTCGTTATAAAAACCCGAGGCCCCGACGAAAGCCGCCGGGCTGGTCGTGAAATCGTAATCGCTTTCGCTGTAACCGAAATCGCCCTTGAGGTTGTAAACCGCCCGCGCCGCATAGAGAAAATCGTTGTTGACGTTGATGGTGTTGGTGCCGCTGCCGTTGAAGACGCCGGCATAATATTCCACCTTCTTGCCGGCCGCGCGGCCATGAAGCATGAGGCCGACGTCGCGGCCGTTGCGAACCCGCTTGTCGGGCAGCCCGTCTTTATCGGTGTCCTGATCGATAGCGTTGATGAACTCGATGGAGGCCAGGGACCGATCGATGAACATCTGCTCGCTGCTGCTGACCCAGTGCTGGCGAATATAAGGTACGGTTTGCTGGCCGAAGCGAACCTCGAGCTGCTCGTAGAACTTGTAGTTCATGTAGGCATCGAGCAGCAGCTCGTCCTTGAACTTCACCAGATCGATTTGGAACTTGTAGGTCAGGCTCTTGTTGACCAGGTTCCCGGCGAAAGTCAGACGGGCTCGGCGAACCCGGAAGCCGTATTTGTTCTCACCTTTGACCCGGTCGAATTCGAACTGAAACTGCGCGTAGCCGCTGAACACCAACTTGTACTTGCCGTCATCCGATTGAATGTAAAAACCCTTGTCGTAACCGGCGTTCTTCGTGGGCTTCGCTGCTTGGGGAGCTTCCTCCGATTTCGAGGAGCCATTTTGGGAAGTGGCGCTGGGGGTGGTGCCCACCACCGAGCTCTTGGCGACCTTGATCGGCGCCGGCTCGGCGTCCGGCTGTTCGATTTTGAAACCTTGAACCGAGCCTTTGCCGGTTTTAACGGGGGCAGAGGCGCTGGGCGTCTTGATCCCGACAACCGAGTTCTTCGCACCCGCCAGACCCGGCAGGCAAAGCCAGGTCAACACACTGAGCCCCAGCAGACTTCGACGTAACATGCCGTTCTCCTTTTCCTCGAAAGGCATTGCTTTGGGTTTGGCTATAACTCGACGGAACCAGAGAAAAATTGCTAATTTTGTCGGGTGGATTTCCGGTACAAAATTGAGAGGTTCGCGGCTCGACTTATCCCTCGCCGAGCGGGACCGCGAGGCGACTTTTGACCTAAAGATTGTGTGAAATTTTTATAAGTAATTTCAATTGATTATGAATTTTTTTTGAGAAAACAGTTTAAGTAAGGCCAAGCGTTGCTTGAAGGTGTCGGAAGCACGACAAAAATTCTGAAAAACCGACGGCACCTCGCCGTCACCAAGATTTTACGATTTCCATGCGCCTTTTCACCGCCATCGATATCCCCGACAGCCTCCGCCAGCGCCTGACTCCCCTGTTGGAGGAAAGCTTGCCCGGCGTCAAATGGACGCCGCTGGAGAACCTCCACCTGACGCTCCGCTTCATCGGCGAGACCGATTGCCAGGGCTTCGCCGCTCTTCGCGAAGCCTTGGGCGAGCTTCGGCCGGAGGCCTTTCGGCTCCAGCCCCAAGGCCTGGGAGTCTTTCCCACACCGATGCGGCCTCGAATCCTCTGGCTTGGCTTCCGAAACGAGACCCGGCTCCTGGACCTGCAAAAGGCCATTGAGAAAACCCTCCTCGGTCTTGGCCTGCCGCCCGAACCCAAGGCCTTTAGCCCTCACCTCACCCTGGGCCGCTGCAAATTTCCGGCGCCCCGCGAGGTCGGAGCCTTTCTGGCCAAGCATCGCGCCTTCCAAGCCGAGACCTTCGAGGTCCGCGAGTTTCACTTGTACTCCAGCACCCCTTCGCCTAAATCCTCGATCTATCGGATCGAGCAGAGCTATCCTTTGACATGATAGGAACCTGTCATTCCGAGGAGCTTTAGCGACGAGGAATCCCTGCGGAGGCTCTTGGCGCCGAAAGTCTCCGCAGGGATCCCTCGCTACGCTCGGGATGACAAGGCCAAAACAGGATGACCGCGCCAACATGAAGTCCTTCCGCAAAGAAATTTGGCTCAACATCCCGACTCGCCGGGCCTTCGTCAACCTGACGCCGCAGGTCGAGGCCGCGCTCGAGGAAAGCGGCATCCGCGAGGGGCTGGTCCTGGTCAACGCCATGCACATCAGCGCCTCGGTCTTCATCAACGACGACGAATCGGGCCTGCATCACGACTTCGAGGTCTTCCTCGAGCGTTTGGCTCCCCACGAGCCGATTCGCCAATACCGGCACAACGACACCGGCGAGGACAACGCCGACGCCCACATCAAGCGCCAGATCATGGGCCGCGAGGTGGTGGTGGCCGTGACTCAAGGCCGGCTCGATTTCGGACCCTGGGAGCAAATTTTCTACGGAGAATTCGATGGGCGTCGCAAAAAGCGGGTCCTCGTCAAGATCATCGGGGAATGAGCCGAAGGGCCGGCGCTGGAAACGCCGCCTGGGACTCGCCCTCCTCGGCTTGACGATCCTGCCGGCGACGGTAGCCATGAGCATCGCCCGCTATCCCCAAAATCACTACAACCCGCCGGCCGCCGACGTGGCCATGGTGCTCGGCGCCCGCAGTCACAACGGCGCGCTGCTACCGGTCTTCCGGACCCGGGTCGACTACGCCCTCCTCCTTTACCGTGAAGGCAAGGTGAAGAAGCTGCTCTTCACCGGCGGACCCAACGTGCCCGAGACGATCGCCCAAGCCGAAGTCGCCCGGCGCTATGCGATCGAGCAAGGGATTCCCGATTCCGACATTCTGGTCGAGGAGCTCTCGATGCGGACCCTGGAGAATTTCCGAGAGGCCGTCAAGGTCCTCCCCGATCCCAATGCCAAGGTCCTGATCGTCAGCGATCCGCTCCACCTCAAGCGAGCCATGCTGATGGCCCAAGACGTCGGGCTGAAGGCCGAGCCGGCGCCGGTGCCCCAAACCCTGGTCCGGAGCCGCTGGAATCGCTTCAAGTTCCTGTTACGGGAGACTTTCGGATACATTTATTACTGGCTATTGAGAAAATAAACGGTAGGGGCACCCCTTGCGGGTGCCCCATCTACCCAAACCGCGTCCGTGCACGCGGGCGGGCGCAAGGCCCGCCCCTACCGGGATGCCTCCTTGAAAATAAAATACAGCCCCGCATAAACCTTCGGATCGACCAGGCAGCCTTCGGCAATCTTCTTTTCCAGCCACCGGTCGACCTCTTTCAAGGGCACCACCGCCACTTCGATATCCTCGGTTTCATCGCCGCCGCCTTCGCCGACCCGGGTCAAGCCGGTGGCCAGAAAGATGTCGACCGACTCCGGGCTCAAACCGGCCGAAGGCGGACCGAAGGCCACTCGGGTGATCTCTTCGGCGGTGAAGCCGGTTTCCTCTTCCAGCTCGCGAAGCGCCGCGGTTTCCAGGCTCTCTTCGGCCGCTTCGCGGTCGCCGACCAAGCCGGCCGGAAACTCGATCACCCGCTTCGCCAGCGGAACCCGGAATTGATCGATCAGTACCGCCTCGCCGCCCTCGGTCAGCGGCAAAATCATCACGACTCCGCTGCAGCCGACCCGCTCGACCCATTCCCAGCCGCCGCCGGCGCAAAGCTGCAAATATTTTCCTCGATGGAGAATTTTCTTTTCGCGATCCGAAGCCATGACTATACACCGCCCATGTTTTGGCAAAGCCTATGGCATGGATTGAAGACTTTCGGCAACGGCGACGTGCTGATCGCGGTGGCGCTTTTCCTGCTCGCCGAAGCGGCCTTCCACGGCGCCCTCCGCTGGACTTCGTCCCAGAAGGAGAACGAGGACGCCTTTTCCTCCGGCTGCTTGGCCCAAATCTTCGGCGTTCTCTTTCAGGCCCTGGTCCTGGGCTGCCTGCTGGTCTGGCTGACTCCGGTGCTCCTGGGCCTGCAGGAAAAAGCCGCCTGGGCCAGCGTCGAGCCCTTCGTGATGGTGGCGATCCGGGCCGGCGTGATCGCGGCCGTGGCGATCAGCATCCTCTCCTTTCTTCCCTTCGTCGGGCGCTTTCTCGCCGGCTCGCCGGGCATCGAAGTCTTGTTCGGCGGCGGCCTGCTCTTTCGCCTCCTCTCCCACCCCTACCTCGAAGGCCGGCTCGGCCGAAAAATCGAGGCCGCCGCGGTCTATCCCAACCTTTGGGAATGCCTCGGCTACCTGGCTCTGGCCTTCCTGGCCGGCCGCCTGCTCATGCTCGCCACGATCCCGCTGCGGCCCAAGCCGGGCGAGCGGCCCAACCGCTTCGTCCTCATCGGGGGCCCCACCCTTGATGCCTTGGTCGGACTTGTGGTCTTATTCATGTATGCAGGCTTCGTCGCCCTCTCGGTTGAATGAGCTGGTCGAGAACTACAAGCGTTCCCACACCCATCCCTTCAACCACGTCATGCATGCCATCGGCATCCCGATGATCGTGGTCAGCCTGCCCTGCTTCTTCTTCAACTGGAAGGTGGCGTTGATTCTCTTCGTGGTGGGCTGGATCTTCCAATTCGTCGGCCACGCGGTCGAAGGGAAGCCGCCGGCCTTTTTCTCCAACCCGGTTTATCTGTTAGTGGGACCCATGTGGCTGGTGAAAAAAATCCGAGGCTTGTGGAAAAAGGACACCCGAGAGCGGGGCTAAAGCCCCTGGCTACAAAAGGGTAGCAAGGGCCTTTAGGCCCGCCCCACCGCAAAAAGGGCTGGCGCGAGGCCCCGAAATAGGTCTAGGAAGCCCTCCTCATGAAGCACACCGTGAACCCGCGTTCGGCCGCCGAAACCCATGGCGTCCTGGTCGAGGTCGAAAGCGAATTCCTCGCCGACCGAAGCAATCCCGAAGAAGATTACTTCTTCTTCGCCTACCACGTCAAAATCACCAATCGCGGTCAAACCACGGTCCAGCTCGTCAGCCGTCATTGGATCATCACCGACGGCGGCGGTCACGTCGAGGAGGTCAAGGGGCCGGGCGTGGTCGGCGAGCAGCCGGTCTTGGCCGCCGGCGAATCTTTCGAATACACCAGCGCCTGCCCGCTCAAGACCCCGACCGGCCAAATGCGCGGCACCTACCAGATGATCCGTCTCGATAAAAACGAGCGCTTCGACGCCGAGATCGCCGCCTTCGAGCTGGCGCCGGGCTATACCCTGCATTAAGATGTTCCTATGGTGAAGATCGCGCTGAAATATGAAGGCGAGCTCCGGGTGAACGCCCGCCATGAGCCTTCCGGAACCAAGCTCAGCACCGACGCGCCGGTCGACAATCAGGGCCGAGGCGAGAGCTTCTCGCCGACCGACCTCTTGGCCACCGGCCTCGGCAGCTGCATGGCCACGATCATGGGCATCGTCGCCCGCCGCGAGAAGATTCCGCTCGAAGGGATGGAAATTCAGGTCGAGAAGGTCATGTCGACCGAAGGGCCGCGCCGCGTCGCCGCTCTCAACGTCGATATCGCGGCGCCGGTCCGGCCCTCGCCGGAGCAAATCGAGGCCCTGGAAAAGGCCGCCCACACCTGCCCGGTGGCCCAGTCGATCCATCCCGACATCAAGGTCACGACCCGCTTTCGCTGGGGCCCGTAGCCAGGGGCTTTAGCCCCGCTTCCCAAGCTTCATTCCCATCCACTCGCCGTTGCTTCGCTCTTCGTCCAAGCGAACTTTATCCGCGAAGCGCTCCATGAACTCGGCCCTCTCGTCCAGGGTCACGCCGGAAACGATCCAAACGCCGTCGGGCTCCAGGCGCCGGAGCATTTCCTCCCCCCAATGAAGGATCGTCGGCGTCAGCAAATTGGCCAGGATGAGATCGTAGCGGCCTTCGACTTCCCGCAAATCGCTTTTCAGGTCGATGGCGCCGGCTTGGTTCAGCTCGAAATTAGCCCGGGCGTTCTCGCGGGCCTCCGGCGAAATTTCGACGGCATCGACTTGGTGGGCACCCAGCCGGTGGGCGAGCAGGGCCAAGATGCCGGTGCCGGTGCCGACGTCGAGGACCCGCCACCCTTTCCGCCACTGACTTCGCATCAGCTCGGCGCAAAGCCGGGTGGTGGGATGGGCGCCGCTGCCGAAAGCCGGGCCGGATAAGAGGGAGAAGCTCTCGCCGGCCAAGGTCAGGCGGCGAATCGCCGCCGCTCTTTCCTCGGCCGCCGGCAGCCGGATCAAGGTTTCGGACTCGATCGTGGAGCCGGGAAATCCAAGCTCCAGCGCGGCGGCCGAACTTCGATTCCAAGACTCGGTCGGAAAATAAGCCCGGAGGCGGGCGTAATCGCCGCTCGATTGAGTTTCCAAGCCCAGGCAGGAACGGGTGAAGAGCCAAGCGCTGGCATTTTCCACGAGCGCGGTTGGGATTCGAAGAGTTAGGACGAGATAGTCGAGCACCCTGGCATTCTTACTCCATCGCTTCGATGAAGTCTTGCATTTCGGCGGCTTCTCGGCGCCGGTTGGTCCGCTCGTAGATCAGCTTCAGGCCGCGCAAGACGTCGACGTCGTCGGCCCGCAGCTCGTTCATTTGCTTGAGCGCTTCCTCGGCTTCACGATATTGACCCACCGCGAGACGCTCCCAAGCCCGAAACCGCAAATTGTTGTAGAAATGCATGTCGGTGGGATGGAGGGCGTGCACCCGAGCGTAGTTTTGGAAAGCGAGCTCGACCTCGCCGCGCCGCTGGTGGAGGCTGCCCAGTTGCAGGTAGGGCCGCGGATTTTCCGGCAGCAGGCCCCGGGCCAAGGAGAGGGTCGACTCGGCCGGCCCGAAATCGCCTTCGTTCACGCCGCGCTTGCCCAAGTTTAAAAGGTGCAGGGTCAAAAGGTGCTGGGCCGGAAGGGCCTTCATCTCGGGCCCGATGGCTCGCGCCAAATAGGGCTTCGAAAGAACCGTGCCGAAATCCAGAATGCTGTCGATGGCGCCGCCATGCTTGGCGACCAGGAAAGTGTGGCGCGGCAAAAGCCCGATCTCCAAGTGCCGCCCGATTCGCCCGGCGAAATGCGCGAAGAGCATCGACAAGGTGACGCAATTGCCGTCGCCGCGCAACAGGAGGTTCGAGAGGAGCTGACCGTCGGGATTGCTCTCGACCGCCCGGTTCAGGCCCCGCTCTCGCAAGAAATTCCGCACCAGCGAGAGGTCGTGGAAATAGTCGGCCGCCTCCTGGTTGTTTTGAACTCGGGCCTTGAGCTTGATGGCCTCGGCCTTGAAAGTGAAAAGGTCGGGCAAGCCCATCGCCCGGGCGATCCGATGGACCCGGGCCAAGCCGGCCGGATCGCTCGGATAGAGCTGGTTCTGCCACTCTTGGAAGCGGCGCCAGCGCTGCTCCACCGGAGTTTTTCCGAGCTCGGCCTGGTAATAAAGATCGAACTCGGCTTCCAGGTCTTGAAGCCGCCGCCGGGCGGCGGCGAACTCGGCGGCGTTGGCCGAACTTCGGGCAAGCTGCTCGACCTCCAAGCCCAGCGCGGCCAATTGGCCGGCTTGATAGATCTCCTTCAAGCGCCGGGCTTGGGCTTTCGGCGCCGCCTCGCGCAATTGTCGCAAGGCCTCGGCGGCCGTGGGAATGGTTTGGACTTCGGAAACGCTCGGGATCGGCGGCCGAAGCGCCACTCGCGAGGGTTCGTTCGACAAGGGCTCCGGAATCAAGGTCGCCGCGCCTTTGGGCGGCGGCCGGCTCGAGCTCATCATCAGAACGTTCGGCAGTTGGGGACCGGCGAAAGCGGGGGTAGCGGCACCCCTTGCGGGTGCCCAGGCTGCCGAATCCCCGCTCGTGGCCCGGGCGGGCGCAAGGCCCGCCCCTACCGCATCGCTTCGCGCCCGCATCTCCCGCATCAGACCCTGATACCGCGGGCCAAAGGCCGCATCGGCGAATCGCGAGCCGACGCGGAACTGCAGCAAAGTGGCCAAGGCATCGACCGCCATCGCGTCGCCCGAAGACGCCGGACGCAAGCCCAGGGCCTGCTCGGCCCGCTGCGAAGCCAAAATCGCGCCGAAGGTTCCACCCTGCTCGAGCAAGCCCATGCCGAAGCTCTGAGCCGGCGAAAGAGAACCGCCGGCGGCAAAGCGCTGGGCAAAAGCCCGGTGGGCTCCGCCGCTCAAGCGCAAGGCGCCGAGCAAGAGATAACCCGAAGCCAGCTCATGACCGAGACCGCCCTGGCTCATGTCTTGCGGGCGGCCCAAGACCGCGTTGGCGCCATGAACCGCGGCGGTGAAAGCCGGGGCCTCGAAAGCGAGAGAAGCCGCGCCGGCACCAAAGCGGGCCCCGAAACCGCGGGTCATCCATGAAGCCGGCCGCGCCGCCAAGCGGCTGAGAACGCCGAGCCTCAATCCATTCGAAACCAGACCGGCCGCGCCCATGCCGGCGATCATGGCCGGATCGGAAGCTTGGTGGAAAAAATGTCGGGCATGCATTTCGAAGCGGGCGCCGAAGGAACCGCTGCCTTGATGCAGCGCCAGGCGCTCTTGGGCCCGCCGGGAAATCCCCTCTGGTGTTAGACTTCGCAAATTCTGCGAATTTGCTGCGCGGTCCGGCAAAGCCGGACCTTGCGTGCCTTTTTCAAAAGGGGGGAACAGCTCGAGTATTGCTTCGTAAATGAGTTGGGCTTTGGCGTCCTCGTTCCGGCTTTCCATTCGGCCGGCCAAGGAAAGCAAGCCTTCGCCGAGCAGCTCCGGGTCGCGCTCGCGGGCAAGCGCACGCAGCTCCCGCAGAGAAGAAGGGTCGGACGAGGCCTCGAAAGTGCTGATGAGCCGGGACAAGACCCGCTCGGAAGACGACGCATCGCGGCGATCGCTTTCCCCGCGGCTCCCTACCCGGAGCGGGGTAATCGACATAAAATCACTCAAAAATGCTGGATTTTTTATCGTCGGGGGGCGCGAAAGGTTGTCCCACTCATCTCCCCTTGGCGCCACCCCTCACCCGCCCCTTCGGGCCACCCTCTCCCGCAAGGGGAGAGGGCGAATTGGAAACTTTCCTATGGTTTCCCCGAAAAAATGGCGCTAATTTCCGCCACCATCAACGAGGGGCCCATGAAGATCGCATCCGACGGCCGGCTGGCCTTTTGGCCCGAGCCGGAAGCGCGCCGGAATTTCGAGCATCGCCTAAGCCCCGGCCTACGCCGGGAGTGGGACTCTCTTTCCGCCGAATCCGACCTCGACCTGATCGCCGCTGCGGCTTTGCGAATCGCCGGCCGGCTGGAATCCTCGGATCAACCCGAGAAAGCCGGCTTTCTGCTGGCCGCTCTCGCCCAATCCTCGCAGCTCGCCTCCGACCTTCAAGCCAAGGCCAAAAATCGGTGGGCCGGCCTCCGGGGCGAAGGAAACTTTGGCGTTATCGCCGAGTCTCTGCTCGGCCGCTTGGCCCGTGAGGCCCAACGGCCTTGGCCGATGCTGGCGATGGCCGGCGCCGGCACCTGCTTTCAAATTTCACGACTGGCCCTGCTCGCCCGCTGGCGCGGCCCCGCCGCCAATCTGGCCCTGCCTTTGGCCACCGTTGGCGAAGCGGCGCTTTTCACCTCGGCTCTTCCGCTGCTCGAAAAAATTTCGCCGCACTCCCATGGCGGAGCTTGGCGCGGTTTCGGTCCGGAATTTTTGTCCTCGCTGCTGTTGATGGGTGGATTGAAGATCGGCGCTTGGCCGCTGCGCTTCACTGCGCCGGCGCTGGCTTTCCCGGCGACCTACGGCGGCGTGATGCTGGCCCAAACGGCCGAGCGGCGCCTGGGATTGCGGCCCGAGGCGAGCGCTTCGACGGCCTGGATCGACGGCTTGGCGATGGCCTTGCAAATTCAGGCCGGCGCCGGTCTTGGCCGGCTGGCCTTGGGCGAAAGAGGGATGCGACTTCTTGGAGAGGCGGAAATCCGGGTGCGTCGCCCGAGGCCTGCCATCCCGGGCAGCGGCGAGGGACTCGCTATCGGGATTTTTAATGGAGCCCCTGCGGGAGTCGGGGTGACGGGCTACAAAACTCGGCTTCCAAGCAATTACGCGATGATGTCGGGCGACGACGACTCCGGTGCCCCGCGCAGCCGGCCTCAGCTTCGCCTGGTCTCCTCCGATCCTCAGGCCGAGTTCATGCAAACCTTTGGGACCAATCGGAGCTTTCAGGAAGCCTATCACCGCATCCTCAGTCACTACGAATCGCGCCACGACGGCAACAAGCTGACCGGACTACTGCTTAGCTCCGACATCCATCATCCCGGCGTGATGATCCCGGGCCTGAACCGATTGGCCGACATTCTTTGCTCCAATGCCGGAGAAACGGGGCACTCCTACCGAAAATGGCTGGCCCTTCGCATCTACGAACGCGTCTATTTCGAGAGTCGCAGCCCCCGAGCTCTCGGCGAAATACTCCGCACCCTGGCCCAGGACGAGAGCGCCACCGTCATGGAGCAACGCCTGGCCGAGCATTTTCCGGAATTGGATCTCCGCGCCTCGCGGGAGCCTTCCACACCCACCACCCAGTCCCTGAATTCTCAAATGACGGCGGCAAAGCGTTTGCACGATTGGCGCGAGTTTGAACGAAACTCTTCGCTCCTGCCCCTGAGCGACCAATCCCGTTGGGTCGTTTTCGATTGGAAGCGGACCCAAGACGAGAATTACCTCGGCAACATGCGGGTTCAGATCGATCGCTTCCTCGACGAGCTCTACGAGTTGGGGCAAGGTCCTCGGGCCAGCCGCGTCACGGACATCAATGCCGCGCTCGAGACGGCCGGCCAAAGCCCTCTCGGGGTCGCCCGCCTGGCCCGTTTGGATGCCCTGCTTCGAGCCAACCGCGGCGATCCGTCCCCGGTTCGGCTGAAAGAGCTTTTGGAAAATAAATAGTAATGATGACAATCATTTACGGGATATTTGCCAAAAAACCCGGTCCTTTTTCCTGTACGAAATTTATCCACAACTTCCGAAGAATATGGTCGAAAAATCCCTGATTTTCCTGTAGTTCTGTTGAGCTTTCAACATTGGAGAGGGGCACCGCATCTTGGATCTCCACGGCGATTCACCAATTAAGCGTCGGGTTGCGTCCGCACCCACGGCGATTCCGCCGTGGCAGTCCGCCTTTTGGCAGAATCTTTCCTCAGACGCCTTTGCCGCCCTTCCCTCCCCCCAAAAATCCGAGCTCGACTCGCTGCGAAGCGAACGGGATCCCGAACTTTTCAGTTCCGCGATGATGTCCTTCGCCGCCCGGCGCGAGACCGAGCGGCCGGAGCTCGCCGGCTTGCTTTATCAACGTGTGGCCCAGCTCGAGCAAGCGCCGGCCGAGCTGCGGAAGCGGGCTCAAAATCGGGCGGCGGCCCTGGAAGGAAATGGGACTTTCGGCGCCCAAGCCGAGGTCTTGGTTTCGCGCTTCTCCAAAGAAGCCCTGAATCCGGCTCCGATCCTCGCGATGGGCGTCGCCGGCAGCCTGTTCAAGATCAGCCGGGCCCTGAGCCTCAATGTCCTGCGCCATTCTCCGATCGATCGGATGATTTCCAAGGCCACTGCCAACGGCGTCGGCCTGCTCACCGAATCGGCGGCTTTCACCTTGACCGCCAAGAGCGTGGCTTCGGGTCTGGGCCAAGCTCAGGATTGGAGCCTCCCGGCTCTCAAGCGCGAATGGCTGGCTGGCACCATCCTGCTCGGATCAATCAAGGCCGGCGGAGCGCTCGGCGTGCAAAGCGCCCGAAGCCTGGCCGGCGGGGCCGCCCGGACCGAAAGCCTCGCCTTCCAGCGGGGGCTGAGCCTCGCGGCGGGTCTGAGCCAACCCCTGGGACTCTACAGCGGCATTTTACTCAGCCATCAAATCGAAACCAGCCTCGGTCTCCGCGCCGCCCAAGGGCCGGCCAATACCTTGATCGACGGTGCTGCGACCTTGGCTCATCTCTACGTCGGCGGGCGCTTGGCTCAAGGCCTCGGCGCCGAGCGTTTGAATCGCGCCGCGACCGAGATCGAGTTCCGCATTGGAAACCTGCCCGGCCCCCGCAACGGCTCGCCACTCTCCAGCTTTTTGAATCCCGCGCCGGCCATCGCGATGGCGGCCAAGGCCGGCGAAAGCCTGGCTTGGCAGCCGGAAATTCAGCGGCCTTTCAGATCGCAAGCCCTGGAAACCGCCGCCTTTGCACCCGAGAGAAATTACATTCAGGAAGCCTACGAAGTTCGCGACTTTCTTCAACGCCTGCCGGAAGTCACCAGCGAGCACATCTCGAATCTCATCAACCGCCAATATCCCGAGCTGAACAACGGTCGCTTGAAGCATGATTTCCTGTGGATGCTCTCGCGAGCTTCGGTGGGGCGGCAGACCGCGATTTTGGACTCGGCCATTCCCACTTTGAGCGAGGCGCTCAAATTCGCCGACATGGGCTCCAATTCCAGCTCCTACTCTCATTGGCTGACCAAGCAAGTCTTCGAGCGCAGCCTCCGTCATACCGACATTCCCACGATGGACGTCCTGCTGCAATTTTTGGGCGACGGCGGCAAGGTCGTCGAACTCGAGGCCAGCTTGGGCGGGCTCCATCCCGGATTGGAGCTGCCCAAAGGCCCTCCGCCGATGCCGAGCTTCTGGGTCGGCCGCGAGAATCTTTACGGGCGGATCCGCAACTTGGCGGTCTCGCCCGAAGCCAAGACGGTCTTGGCGAAATGGGCCGGCACTACGGCCTCAACTCGCAGCCACTTCCTCTCGATCAGCGATTTCAACCTGCTCGGAATGTTGGAATACCATCAGGGTCTCCCCCATCGGGCCGCCCAGCTCGACCGGGTGATTCGACTGGCCGGCGAGAGCCCGATGGGATTGGCCCGCTTCACCCGTCTGCAGACCTTGTTGGAAAAGGGCCTCGACCCCCTGACTGAGTTCAAGCTCGAGGATTTGGCCGATCCGGCCAGCCAAATCCACGGCCGGCTCCAAGCCTGGCAAGTTTCGGAATCTCCGGCCCCATCCCAAGCCAATGCCTATCTTGGCGCTCGCGCTCCGCTGGCCTTGTTGTCCGAGATGAATTCGCGCCGGGCTTCGCTCACCGATCCCGTCCTGGCCGCCGCGCGGAAAGCCCGGCGCAACGGGATATTGGACCGGCTCTTCCCGGGCGGCGTCCAAGACGGTCATTTCCGGCCCGAGGTTTTAGCCGAAGCCTTCAAGGCCTTGGGCGACTCCATGAGCTTGGAAATCGCCCAAGCGCTCGTCAACCGCGATTTTTCGATCGAGATCCTTCCGGCCAAGGCTTTCCGACACCGCGCCAATGAATTGTCCGCCACGCCACCGAACGAGATCGAAACGGCTTACTACTACCCTCCGAGCGGAAGCCGAACCAAGGGGCTGATGCTGTTCCGCCAGCCCGAGCTCAGCGTCTACAGCAAGGAAGCCGCCCGCGAGGCCTTCTTCGCGCTGATGGCCGGCGTGGTTCATGAATACCGGCACCATCGCGACATTCAGCCGAAGCAGATCCGGACCAAGGACGTCCACCTCTATCAGGAGATGAGCGGCCACTTCAGCGAGCATCTTTGGAAAGCGGAGCACGGCGACATCTACCAATACTCGATCTGGACCCACGACACTTCGTTGGGCCCGGCTATGAGGTTCCACGATTTCTACGAGCGGGTTTACGGCCATTGGTGGCAGGGATTGAGCGCCAACCAATCGACTCTCAAGGCCGGGCGGCAGGGGCCCTAAGTCACCTTCAATTTGACAGTTCCAATGAGGATTTCGTCGCCCGGACGGAGGACAATGAGGGCGCCGGGTTGCTTCGGGTTTTTGGCTTGATAGACCGGTTGGCCATCGCGCATCACCACGGTGCCATTGGTCGAGCCGAGATCTTGGATCCAGATCGGCCCGTTGGGGTTGGAGCGAAAGATGCGGAGATGCTGTCCCGAAATGGCCGCATGGTCGGCGCCATCGTTGAAGGTCAGGCGGCCGATCTCGTAAGAAAAGGGAAAGGTCCCATTCTGGCTGATATTCACGTTCCATTCGCCGTTGACCCGGGTCACTCCCGGAGTGTTGGAATTGATTCGGATGATGGGAGCCGGCTTGAGGGGTCCAGGAGGCGGCGGAACATAGGGCTTCACGTCTTCGGGAGCTAGTTGGACCGGATTCGCCTGGATCGGCGCCGCATCCGGCGCCTTCAAGCCCGGCTCCTTGAGGCCGCGGGCCTGGCGGTAATCCCGGATCGGCTTGAGCAGAGACAGGGCCGGCGTGATGTCGGAATAGTTCTCGTTGAAAGGCTGGGCAAAGCCCGGTCTATTGATCTTGGCGACCTGCTGGTAATAGTCCAAGGGTTTGGAGGTCAGGATGCCGGAATTGATCACCTCTTCCTGAACTCCGTAGGAATTGATCTTGCTGTCGGCAAAGCGAATGGATTCGATCCACACCCGGCCGTTGCCGTCCTCGGCCATGGTCCATACCACCGGCCGCTTCTGGCCGCTGGCCTTGTCGACCAAGTAAGACCCGCCGTATTGCCGGCAAGTGATCGGCCCCAACAGGCTGTGCTTCTCGCTCCAGGTCTTGGCCGGCTCGGCGGCGAAATTGGGAATGAAGCCTTCGGGGTATTTCAAATTCTCCATCGTGTTCAGGATTTGCGCGCCGGTCGGACCCTGATCGCTGTAGGCGCTGTCATAGCCAAGCTTGCCGGGCTGGACCTTGCCCACCGCCGTCATCCCTACCACCTGGGCCCCTTGGGTCTCCAACTGGAAACCTTTCAGCATCGTCATCGCCGCCTGGTTGTCCTCACCCATCAGATCGCTGCCGACCTCGATGAAGGGATTCAATTCCTTTGAAAAAGTCCGCACCGGCGGAAACTCCTTGGGGTTATTCTCCATCGCCAGGAAGGCGTCGTTCAACTTCTCGACCGGCTGAGTTTCCTGGGTGTAGTGAAGCCCCTCGCCTTTGGACAAATGGCCCATGAGCTTGTAGGGACAGGCCCGCCATCCACCGTCCGATTCGGACTTGTAGAAGAAACGGCGCTTCAGGACGGTCTGGCCGTTCTCCTGCATCGGCACGAGGGCGAGAATGTAAGTTCGGTCGCCTTTGGTGCCCCGCGAGACAATCGGCGAGCTGAGGTAGAAAGTCTGGCCGTCGACTTCGACCTTGTTGGTCGGGCGGAAGTTGGGATGTCGCAATAAGGCCTTGGGCACCTCCCGCATTGGGAGCTTGGCCAACGAGGCCATCTCCGTCGCGTCGGCCTTGACGCCGGGAAAGGCCGTCATTTGAGGATTGGCGCCGGCCGGAGCCGGGCTTACCACCGCCGGCGGAGGCGGAACCACTCTCAGCTTCGGACCCGAGGAGGAGGGATCGCTCTTGGGCGGCGGACCGCTTTTCCCATCGGCCGGGTTGTGGAAGTAGACGTGGATCGTCATGTTGTCCGGCTTGTAGTGGTCGATGGCCTTGCCGCCTTTGGGTTCCAGGTAAATATCGCCCTTGAGGTCGATCCAGGCATCCTTGCCGTCGAAGGTGTTGACCGGCAGCCGTTTCTCGGGCTTCAAGATCGCCAGGGCCTGGGCCTTGGAGGCAGGAGTGGGCTCTTCTCCCTTCATCGCCTGAGTTCCGGCTTCGTCAGCGAAGATCTTGCCGTAAACGTTCATGTAGCCGGTGTTGCCGCTTTGCAATTGGACCGCGACCCGTTTGGAGCGGAATTCGTTCATGGCGTCCTCACGGTCGGTCATCTTTTCCGTGGTGGCGTCGAAGATCTTTTGCTGAGCCTCTTCGGCCGTCTTGGAATCGGCGGCCATCTTGGCCAGGTCTTTGGTCGCCATTCCATCGCTGACGCCGTCGGAGAACATCAAGATGCGATCGCCGGGCTCCAGCGGAATCTCGGTGACGGTGGGAGAGGCTTTTTGCTTCGCCCCGAGCGTTCCGGCGACGACATTGGCTTGGTCGTCCAGTCGGCGCTCGAGCTCGGCTTCATGAGGGTCGGCCGGATTGGGTTTCATGCCCTTATCCTGCAGCATCTGCACCAGGGACTGATCCTTGGTTCGATGCTTGATTTTGCCGTCCTTCCCGACCACGACCGCGCCGGCGTCGCCGACGTGGACAATGATCGCCTTGTAGGTGCCGTCGGGATTCTTGATCACCATGTGGGCGACGCCGACCGCGCCGGCCCCGGATTTCCCATAGGTTGTCGCATTGATGGCCTCGCCGGCGTAGACGAAGGCGTCCTTCAGAACCTGGACCGGATCGGGATCGTTGCGGTGGTCGTTAAGGTATTTGGTGATGGCTTCGCCGGCGATGGTGCTGGCCTTGTCGCCGTGGCCATGGCCGCCCATGCCGTCGAGGACCACCGCCCAATTGGGCCCCTGGATGACCGCGTCCTCGTTCACCGCCTTGTAGCCGATGCCTTCGTGAGTTTTGCCGGAAGCGGTCCCGTAAAATTCGGTGGGAGTCTTGAGGTTGACCTCGCCGCGGCGAGGGGCGCCGGGGGCATTGTCCTGCGCCACCGAATCAACCTTGCCGTCGGGGATGAATGAAATCGGGGGAGCGGCTTGGCCGGGCCAAACTTTCACGAATGCGTTGGATGCAATCGGCCTTCCTTGAGCATCGAACTTGAGCCCAAGCGCTTTCAATTCGGTCGCCGTCAAGTTCACCACCATTTTCTTCTGAGCTTCGGAAGGATTGCCGTAGGTGATCTCCGCCACGAAGACGCCCGGATTGGGGTGCGGCGTCAGCCGAGAGACTTGGCCAAGTTCCGCTCCCGGCGGCAAGCCTTGATTGAGCGCGGTGGGCTCGAGCTTAAAAGATTGGTTATTGAACTTCGCCTCGATGTAGGACGGCGCAGGCACGGCCTTGAGCGTGGTCTTGGCGTCGGGCGGCGGCGGAGGCGGCGTCAAGGGCACCGCGACATTGACACCGGCCGCTTGCGGCAAGACCTGCGGCTCGACTCCCGGAGTCAGCTTGATCATGGCCGGCTTGAGCGGCCGGCCGTCCTTGCCGATCACGACACCCAGCTCCTTCGCCTGCTGGGCGGTCACGGTGATCGATCGGGTCCGATAATGGGGAGAGTTGGGATCGAGGTTGGGGCCGGCATGGACCGCCAAGCTGATCGAGCCCGCCGGATCGCCGGGAACGGGGCTGCCATAGGTCACCATGCCGTAAAGGGCGCCGGTGCCAAACATGACCTCGTTTTGATATTTCTTCACGTGGTAGCTTTGGCCCTCGAGCACGACATAGCCGGCGGCGCTGACTCGTCCCGCCGGAACCTTGGGATCGCTGAATTGGAAATAAGCCAGCTTGCCGTCGGCGCCGCGAATCGCGAAAAGCTCCTTATCGCTGATCTCCATCCATTTGCCCATCGGCATGCCGTTGACCAGGATCTCGTTATTGGACCCATCCCCTCGGCTGCCGTTGATCAGATAATATTTGCCGGTTTGGAGATCGCGCTGAATGGTGAGGTGCGGCTCGGCCACGGCCTTGTCGCTGTAGCGGAGATCGCCGCCATTCTGGCCGATGGTGAAGGGCCGGTCGTCGATATAGGGCGTAATCGCGGTCAGCTTGCCGGTGGGCAAGGGACCCGAAACCGGCGGCTGCGGAGTTTGACCCGCCACCGAGGGAGCATAGCCGGGAATCCAGGCGTCGGCCGGGGCCTGGAAGGGAATGACGTAGGCTTCGCCGGTGTGGGGATTGAAAATCTTGACCAAGTCGCCGTTCTTGATCGGCTTCCAGTTGGCGGGAGTTTGGGAACCATACTCCGGCGGATTCCCTTCATGAGCAAACCACTGCCCATTCGCATCGCATTGGAAGGTCATCGCCACCTGATTGCCCAGGCTGGGGATGATGGTCGGCCTGCCATCGAGGCCGATGGAAAATTCGAAGCGGGTGATGCCGTCCCTCGGGACCATCGGCGGGTGATTGGGCCCCTCGCCTCCGCCTTTGCCGCCGCCGCTCCACCAAGCCATCCCGACCAGCATGCTCAAACCCAGGCCGGCGGCGGCCATCCACCCGCCGGTGGCGGCGGCGTCGCTGAGCTGGGTCGCCGCATGGGCGGTGTCGGGAGCCATCGCGAAAAGGCCGACTCCCAACGGTCCAAGGACCTTGAGGGCGTCGGGGATCTTCTTCCCTCGGACGTCGCTCACCGAGGGCGGGGGCAGAATCTCGGCCTTGGGAGCCTGCGGTTTCTCCTTCTCGCTCATCTCGATCTTGCCGTCATGGAGACGGAACATCACGCTGACGTCGCCCTCGTTGATCTCGCCGGTGATCGGCTTTCCGCCGACCAGGACCTGGTTGCCTTCCTTGGTGACCGGGGTCATGACGAATTCGTTGGAAACGACCTTCAGCTTGCCGTCGTGACTAACATAGATGCCGAGCTTGCGGGCTTCGGCCAGGCTCATTGGAACCGGCTCGGCGCTGTAAAGCTTGTCCTTGCCGGCGCTATTGAGGTCCGGCGTCCGCATCCAAACATAGACCGTGTCGCCCTGGCGGGAAGTCTTTTCCGGATCGACCCTGACGATGTCGCCGACGATGCGCTCCTTCGTCCCCATCGCCTTGGCCGGATAGAAAGTGAAGCCACCCTCGTTGGAGGTCGGAATGAAAACACGGTTATTGCGGTGAAGGTTGGCGGCCTCGTCGTTCAAGGCGAGGACGGCGTTGTCGGCCAGCACCGGCGGGCCGCCGGCCTTGTCGACCCGCAAGATCCCGAGCTGAATGGCTTCGGCCCGGCTCATCTCGAAGGTGCGGGCTTCCAGGACCTTGGGTTTGCTCAAGCCGAAAGCGAGGACCTTGGGATCGGACTCTGGATCGGCCGGATCGTAAACCTCGACTTTGACCTTGACCGGGTCGTTCTCGCCCTTCCCGACCTGGACCTCGACGGCCTTGCCGTAGCTGACGGTGGCGCCGATTTCCTTGCCGGAGTCGGTCACGCTGAGCGGGCGGACCTGGCTGACGCTGCCGTTGGCGTCCTTCAAAGCCACCGGAGTGTCCGGAGGCGCCAACGGAACATCCATGCCCTTGGCGGCTTGGGCGAGGTCATCGCTGGTGCCTTTGGGACGGCCTTCCCAGTAAATGAAATCTCCGGCCGGCACTTTCTTGAGATTGCCCAGCTTGTCGAACTCCGCTCCCAATCGCTTGGCCTCGGCGAAGCTCATCGGCAGGACCGACTGGGTCGTCTTTTCGCCCGGCATGACGATGTCGAGGGCGAGATAAACCTGATCCCCGATCACCATCGAGTCGTTGAGGTTGAATTGGCCGGGAACGGCCACCTCGGCATTTTTCCAATCGGCCTTGGTGTAGGGATAGATCATCCCGCTCTTGGTCTCGGATTGAAGCTTGATTGGATTGGCCTTGGTGACCGGCGGTTCCGGCGGCGGGCCCTTCTTAAAATATTTTTTCAGGACGGCCGGGCCGGCGAGCAGCAAACCAATGCCGACGATGACCGCGGCTTCGGTGGTCCCGACTCCGCCGCGGGAGCTGATGTCCTTGGCGGCGCCTTCAGCGGCGTGGGCCAGCTCCGGTGAAATGAGCGCCGCGGCGCCGATCAAGACTCCGAGGGCGGTGGAGCCGCCCGGCGGTAGAATAGTCGTGCGCTCCTCGTGCAGGTCGACCTTGGGGCCCTCCTGCGCATGCTTGACGGCATGAGCGAGCTGCTGGGCATCGAGGTGGGCGGTGCCCTCGGCCCGTAAAATGGTCTGCAAGGCGACGGTCCGGCGCAGCGCCTCCTTGTATTCCGGCGACTGGGTATCGCCCTTCTTGAGGGTTTCGATGTCCTTGCGAAGACCTTCCGCCAGTTCTTTCGAATTTGGCTCAATGGCTTTGGCGACGGCTTCAAAAGGCTCCAAGGCCTTTTCGACCTTGGCCTTGTCCTGGCCGGCACCCTCTAAAACCTTGTGAACGCCCGAAGTCCCCGGATCGGCGATGGCCTTGGAGGCCTCCACGTTGGGATCGGCCGGACCCTGTTGGGGAAAGGGAATGACCTTGGCGACCTTAGTGACTTCTTCGTCGCCGGCGACTTCGGTCGGTTTATTTTTCAGCTTGGCCGCGGGCGTCCCCGGATTGGTGCCCTCTTCGTTTTCGGCTTTCACCGGCGCGTTTTGAGCGGCCTTCCTTTTAGCCAAGGGGCTGGCCGCCACCGACTTGTCTCCATCCTCGTCGAGGGTGGGCTTGGGCCCCAACTTCGAACCGGAGGGATGGGTCTGATCGGGATCGGAGAACTTCACCCCGAGCCGGGCGTCGGTGGCGATGCGGTCGGCTTGAAGCATGGCGCCTTGGAGGGTGTATTTGCCCTGAGCCAACTCTTGAATCAACTTGGCTTGGCCGGGACCGTCGAGATCGTGCATCTGCTTGGCCACTTGGATCGTGTCCGCGACCAAGGCGCCGACGGCCAATCGCCGCACCGATTGGGTTTTGGGATCGCTGTCAGTCGTCGCATTTCCGTCGATCGACTTGACCTGGGCCATGAGGTTGGCCAAGAGCGCGATTTGCGCCTTGGAATCCAGGCCCTCCAAAGATTGGCCGAGCCGGATCATCTCCGAAGTCGGAATATGATAATCGAAAGCCATGGCCGAAAGCGCGTTGGCCATGACCTGCTTGGCGCCGTAGGCCTTGAAGTAATTGTTATAAGTGGCCTCGGTCGCCGGCGTGTAGCGGTTACCCAAAACGGTCTTGAGGAACTGGTGGACCTGGGCTTCGGCTTCCTTGGCCGGCAAGGCGTCGAGGGCCGGACCCAGGGCGCTGTCGACCACCCGCTCGTAGGCGAGGGTCAAATCGACCTTGTTGCCCTGAAGGATTTCCATCGCCGCCGCTTTTTTGGCCTTGGGGTCCAACCCTTCGAACAAGGGCTGCAGCGTGTCTAAAACCGGCTCCATCGAGGCGAAGCTCTTTTCGACCGCCGCGCTGGGGTTCTGCTGGGCATCGGGATACCAGTCGAGCACTCTCGTCCTAATCGTCTGGTCGAATTCCTCCTTCGAAACGCCCAGGGCCTCGAATCGCACCGCTAAGGCCTGATATTGCTTGGCCGACTGGCGGGCGGCGTAAAGCGAGACGTCGCCGCGCAAATAGCGGATGGCGAGGTCATTGGAAACAGCCTTGGGCAAACCCGGGGCGATTTCCGTCAAAAGCTTATTCCCGTTGTCGACCGCGTAGCGGAGATCGGCATCGATGTCGGCTTCGCTTTTTCCGGCCTGGCGAATCACCCGCTCCAAAAGGGCGCGCTTCGGCGCTTCGGCCAGCGGATGGCCTTCCTTGGCCATGGCGTCGAAGGTCTTCATCGCGAAGCCGAGGCGTTCCTTCACCTTGGCCACCGTCTCGACGTGGACATGGCCGTCGCTGATCACCAGGATCTTGCCGTCGGCCTCCATCTTGGCGCCCTTCTGCAAATCGACGAGCAGAGCGTCGAGCTCGGCCTGGGTCTTGGGCGCGGCCGGATCGTTGGCGATCCAGTTGGAGATGGCCGATTTGGTCTTGTCGGTGACTTCACGGTCGGTGGTGAAGCCGAGCAGGGCCTTGAGTTGGAGCTTCTCGCCCTTGGCGGGTGGAGGCGGTGGAATCGATTCGACCGGCGTCTTGCTGCCGGAGACTTCGTCGATCAGGGAAATCGCCGATACGCTTTCCGGAACCTTGCCGAGCAAGACATCGTGGGGATTTTCGCCGTTGGCGACGCGCTCGGCCATCTTCTTGGCCGTCGCCACGTCCAACGTCCCGTCCTGAACCTGCCGGACCACCTGCTCTTGAAAAGTCGATTTTTCGTTGGCCGGCAAGGCCTTGAAGACCGGATCCAAAGCCTCGATCACCGAAATGACCGATTCGACGTCCTTGGAGAGCTTTTCGGGGCCGATCTTGCCGTCGGGATCGTAGAGCACGTCGACCGCCACGGCCCGCGCCGCCATCCGAATCTCGGGGTTCTCCTTGCCGCCGGCCGCGGTCTTTTTCGCATCGATCCTGGCGCCGAGCTCGATCACCTTGGCCTTGGTGGTCTCCTTGGCGTTCATGTCGACGCGGTACTTCTGATAAGCGGCGAACTGATCCTTGGTCGCCCAGTAGACGCCGTCGGCGTCCTTGTGGAAGAGACCGGCGGTTTCGGCGGTGACGCCCTTCACCTCATAGCCGAGCAGGATGTGGCCCTTGCGGTAAACCGGCTCGACCTTGACGCCCTTCTCGAAGGCACCGCGCCATTCGGTCTTTTGCTTCTCTTTCGACTCCTTGAGGGCCTTGGCATCGGCGATCGACTTCGTCTTGGCCTCGGCCTTGGCGGCCTCATCGGCCTTCTGCTTCGCTTCGCTCTGGTGCTTCTCGAAAGCCTTGAATTGAGCCTCGGTGGCCCAGAGCGAGCCGGCCTGGTCCTTGAGGAAGAGCCCCTCGAAATCGCCTTCGACCCCCTTCACCATGAAGCCCATGACGACTTCTTTGTTGCCCTCGCCGCGGGTGATCTTGTGGATCGTGGCGCCCTTCTCGATCGCTTGGTTCAACTTCTCGGCTTGGGCCGTCTTGGACTTGCCCTGGGCGTTCAGCTCGGCCTCGGCCTTCTTGTCGCCGTCGACCTGGGCCTTGGAAATCGCATCGGCCTTGACCTTGGCTTCGGCCGTGGTCTTCTTCTTGTGGTTCAAATACAGGGTGAGCTCGGGCGCGGTGGCTTGGCGGAGGGTCTGGCCATTGGCATCGACCAGCTGGTAGCCCTTCGAGGGGCTGCCGACGACTTTTTCTCCGCGGGTCGAGAAACCTTCGGTCAGCTTCTGGTAATTCTGGAAAGTTTCGATCTCGTCCTTGGTCGCGTCGCGAAGTTTCACGCCATTGGAATCGACGACGGCGAGGCCGATGACGACGCCGTCATTCCGTTTGACCTCCTGAACTTGGCTACCCTTGTTCAGGAATTCGGCGTAAAGCTTCCTCTCCTTGTCGACCTTGACCTTCTCGGCCGATTTCTGCTTGGCGTCGGCCTGGGCCTTGGCGGCATCGGCCTTGATCTCGTCGGCGCTTTTGACTTTGTCGCTCTCGACCACCGGGAAGATCTCCGAATCGGAAACGTGGGCGTAGCCCTTGGCTCCCTTCTCGGTGGAGTCGAAGCTAATCAGCTCGATGCCCCGGGGCGCGTGGGAGTTGTTGTCGGCTTCGAAGGCCAAGAAGGACTGCAGGCCCAGCTCATCGGTCTTGCGAATGAAGCCGCCATCGCTGTCCACCAAGACATAGCCCAGCTTGGGGTCTTGGACCACCCGTTCGCCGCGCGCCTCGAAGCCCTCTTGATAGCGCTTGGCCTGGATATCGACGATCTTGCCCTTGGTGAAGCTGGCCAAATGCGAAGTGATGCCCTGCTTCGCGCCGCCGGCGAAGCACACCATCGTGATGTCGCGCAGCTCGTCCCAAGACAGCTTGCTGTAATCGCCGTCGAGTTTCTTGCGGACGTAATTGTCGACCACTTCCTCGATGACCTCGAGGCCGGTGTCGCCGAGGAAATGCAGGGCGCCCTTGGCCCCGTTGGCGACGTAACGCTGGAAGAGGCTTTTCACGACGCTTTCTTCCACGCTCTTCCCGAAGGTCGGATTGAGGCCGGCGCTCACCACCATCGAGAAACCGGTGGCGGTGGCATCCTTCAGCCAATCCAGGATCGTGGTCGGCTCGGTTTTGAGCTGGCCGGAAAGCGAAGCGACGACGTTCTCGGTGAGCGAGATTTGGGCGCCCATTTTGAATCCGGTCACGGCCTTGGCGCCCCAGCCGGCCTCGCCGCCCAAGGCCTGGGCCAGGCGGACCCCACCGCTGAACATCTTCTGGGCCTCGGCAATTTCGGCGGTTCCGGCCGCGACGGTCCGGAGCTCGCCGGCCATGCTGCCATAACGGGCGACGCTGGCCACTTCCATCAATTCGGCGGCCCGGGCGGCATTGGCTACCGTGCGCACCTCTTGGAAAGCCTGGTAAGCCATTCGCAGATTTCGAGTCCGGGCCGCGGTTTGGCCAAGAGCGACCGTGGCTCGGCCCAAAGCGGCTTCGGTGCCGATACCCTGGGTGACGTAGGTGATGACCACGATCTCGGCGATGGTCTGCACCAAGTTGATCATCTGCTCGGTGCCGTCCATCTCCGATTCTTTGAAACCCTCGTGGATGGCGCCGCCAGCCTTGGTGGCCCGGGTGATCCGGGCCTTGATCGCCTCGAAGTCCTCGTTGGTCTTGGCCTTCTTGACGTCCTCGATGATGGCGTCGATCTCCTTGTTGGCGTTATTGATGCTGGCAATATCGCCCATTCCGGCAATCGATGCGGTCTCCGAAAGATTGCGCGAGAGCATGTTCCGTTGCTGGTAGTTGTACCAGAAGCCGCGCTTCATCCCCTGCAGCTCGAAGATCAAATTCTCGGCCTTCTCCCTTTGCGCCGGATCGGTCACCGCGACCGAGCTCGGAAAGACCTCGACCGGAACGCCGTGCAGCTCCGAGACGTGAACCTCGTCCACGAAGCGCAGCAGGTCGTTGTAGCTGCCGGACACCGCCGGGATCATCCCGTTGAAGGCGTCCTCGGGCGTCTTGGAGACAACCCAGTTGAACTTCTCGGCCACGTCGCCGGTCAAGTCTCCGGCGCCCTTGCCGAGGTATTCCCGAGCGGTGCCGGCAATATCGTCTTCCTTGCCGGCGCCCTGGCCACGGATGAAGCGCCGGACCTGGTTGTTCCACTTGGAAAAATCCTCGTTGGTCTTGATATTGCTCGATTGCTCGAGCAAGGCCTTGAGGGCGTTGGCCATCTCGGCCCGCTGCTTGTCGGTGACCCGGTCCTTGAACCGGTCGGTGGCCTTGTCAAAGGTCCAGTTCTCGTTGTCGACGACGGCCAGATACATCGTCGCGAGCTTCGCCCGCATCAATGAAGCCCCGTCGCTCTTGCCGGAAAGGTCCTTGACCAGCTTGGCGGTTTCCTTGATCAGCTCCGGCGTCACGGTGTGGTTCAGCTCGTTGGCGCTGAGGCGCTGGATTTCGTGGGGATAGAGCGAGTATTTTTCGATCTGCTTGCTGGAGGCCACGTCGGCTTGGTCGCCGAGGTTCAAGACCTTCATCGCGTAGCTCACGCCGAGCGAGAGCTTGTCGTCTTGGAAATAGAATCCGTGGCCATTGACCTTGCTCTGGAACAGGGCGGAGATATGGGGCGGGGTGTAACCCTTCCCCTCGCCCATCTCGATGACTTCTTCGCAGAGCTTGGCCTTGATGCTCTTGTCGAGGGTCGGGTCCTGCAACAACGTCCGCAATTGATCGCGGCCCTTGGCGTTGCCGAGATGATTGCCGACGAAGCGGCCGGCGCTGACGTCGATGATGTCCTTCTGGAAGGAGCGCAGCGCGCTCTGCATCTCGGCCACGCTCATTTGAGGAGCATCGGCCGAGCTGTTGAATTGCTTGTAAAGCTGCTTGAGCAGGGCCTCGTGCTTCGGGTCGGTCATCACCTTCTCGTAGGAGGCGAAGAGCACGGCGTTGAAGCTGACGCCGTCGACCGAGACCTGGTCGGCCAGGTATTTCTTGAAATCCTCGAAGGTCTTGACCTCATCCTTGGAAATCGCGCCTAGGTCGATGCCGCCGTCCTGGCCCGGCTTCAAGGTCATCGCCAAGGGAGCCAGCATGGTTCGCAGATCCTTCAGGACGTCTTCCGGCTTCTGCTTTCCATCTTGGCCCAGGATCGCAATGGCGCCGTCGGCCTGCTTGAGCATCATCGCCAGCTTGGGATCCTTGGTGTCCTTGGCTTCCTTGGCGAAGGCTTCGAGCTTGGTCTTGGCTAGCTCGCGGTTGTCGTCGAAGATGGCGAGCTGCCCCTCGTAGAAGAGCTTGGCCGGGCCTTGGGCCTTGTCCACGTTTTGCGAAATCTGGGCCCGCTGGCCGGCATTGACCAGGGCCTTCATCACCCGGTTCTTGCTTTCGGTATCCAAGGACTCGTAAGCCGGCGTGAAGCTCACCTTGCTCTTGCCGTCGGGTCCCTTTTCGAACTTGACGTAGTCTCCGAATTTCAGCGGATTGGCTTGGCCTTTGTTTTCCTTCTCGCTGACCGCATCGAGGCTCTTCGCGTCGAGCAATCCGGTTTGATTCAGGACCTCGACTTCTTTGCCGAGATTCTGGTTGTCGATCGTCGCCTTCAGCTCCTTAGCCTCGGCCCCGATTTTGGTGGCTTCCTCGCCGCGGTCGAAGAAAGAGAGGAGCTTGGCTTCCTCGTTGAGGCTCTCATAGATGGCTTCGTTGTCCGGCGGCGTCTTGCCCCGCAATTCGGCCCGATGGGCGGCCCCGCCGTCGATTCGGGCCTTGAGGGTGGCGATGTAATTGTCGCGCGGGCCCGAGGCCCATTCCGGCAGGGTGTCGATCCCGTCGATCCGATTGATGTCGTGAACATCGCTGTGGATGTAATTGCCTTGGCGAATATCCCAAACGCCGTAAGGCACGTTGGGCGCGTGGTCGTGCTTGACGTCGCTGAGCTTGGGAACCTGGCCGCCAAGCTTGGGATTGTAGTTGATGCGCAGCTTTTCGCACATCGCGGCCTTGGAATAGGAGATCAAGGCCTCTTTATAATTGCCCAGAGCATCGTGGGCGGCGCCCATGCGCTTGTAGGCTCCGATGCAGTAAGCCGCATCGTTCTTATTGGCATTGATCCCGGCTTGGTACTGCTCGATGGCCTTGGCATAGAAAGTCTTGGCCTCGCCCTTCTTGCCGGCGGCCTGCAAGGCCTGCCCGATGACGTCGTACAGCGCACCCTGTTCCTGAAGGCGCTTCGGCGATTTCATCTCGTCAGGAAAGGTCTGGGCGTAGAGATCATACATGCTTTGGGCGCCCAAGAGCACCTGAAGCTGATCCTTGGCGATCTGGGGATTGGCGCCTTCCTTTTGAGCTTTCTGGAAAATTTCCGAAGCCGACTTCTGGGCTGCCTTGATTCCGGCGTCGAAATTCTCGTCGATCTTGCCCTTGAGGCGGGTCTCAGTATCCTTCAGCCATTGATCGTGACCCTCGGCGGCCCGAGGGTTCTTGTCGGGCCGGGGCATGGCCTTGGCCGCGTTCAGCGACTCGGCGTAGGCCTGCATCGCCAGCGGATAAGCCTTCTGTTCGGCGAAGAAATCGCCCAAGGCTTCCGCTCGCTTGGGGTTGTCGGGATCGAGGCTGGTGGCGAAAGTCAGGAGCTTGGCCCGGGTGTCGACGCTCCCGGTGGCATCCTCTTTCTTCAGGCGCTCGGCTTCCTTGGTGTACTTGTCGGCGAGGAAAAGGCCTAAACCGAGAGTCTTCGCGTCCTTCTTTTCCTGATCCGTCAGGCTGATGCCCGACTGGGTCAGGATCTCCTGAATTTTGGGATCGTTGATGTTGTCCGAGATAAACTTATAGACCTCTTGGGCGCTGATCTTGTTGTCAGCGTCCTTGCCGTCGACCGGCTTGTCCATGTCGGCGGCCGCGAAGCCCTGGGCCTTGAGCGCCTTGTAGAGACCGGCAGCCACCGGATTGGCGACTTGGCCGCTGAGGGGGTCGACGAAGTCGAGCTGAGGGGGATATTTCCCCTCATGGGCTAGTTTCCACTTCTGGTTGAAATCGTCGCGCAGCGGGAAGTTTTTGTCTTTGTGGGCGGCATTGACCCCACGATTGTAGGCGAAGCAGGCCTCGCCGAATTTTCCCTCGGCCGCCAACGCGTCTCCCAAGAACATCCAAGGATGCTCGTTTTCCTGAAGCAAGGCGGAGTGTTCGGGCTTGGCCAAAAATTCATGCAAACCGTCGAGCTGTTGCTCATTGGCGAACTTGGCGGCCTGGGCGATCGCATGGCGCGCTTCCGGCCCCTTCTTGGCCGTCAAGGCCAGAGTGGCGAACTCTTTCGAATAGTCGAGGAAAAGCGCGGTTTGATCGGCATCGCCGCCAGGCTTCAAGGTATCCAGGGCGGTCTTGAGGGTGGTCAGCTTGACGTCGGGCTTGGTCTGAGTGTCGGCCCAGGCCTTCCAAGTCTTGGCGGTTTCGAGACGGAGGGTCTTGTCTTGGGGGTCGAGCGAAAGGGCCTTTTGATAGAGTCGGGCGGCGGCTCCGAGGTCCTTGCCTTTGCGCTTGGCCGCCTCTTCGGCGATGAACTTCTTGGCCTCGGCGGCCTTGTCCTCGCGGATATTCCCTTTCTCGTCGAGAAAATCCTTGGGGATCTTAAGACCTAAGCTTTTGACTTCGGTGGTTATTTTCTTGAGAACTTCGCCATTGGGCGGCGGAGAAGCCGGAGCGGTCGGCTTAGGCTCGGTTCCGACCTTCTTGTCTTCTTCTTTGGGTGGCGGAGGCGGAGGGCCGTAAACGACCTTACCCGAGCCCCCGGCGGTGACGTCATAATCGCCCATCTTCTCTCACCTCAATGGAATCGCGAGGTCCCCAGACAGGGAAATCCACTCATGATTCTACAACTGCTGCAGCTTGGGATGAACCGGAAAATGGCGTAAATTCAGGATTTTTAATGGATAAATGCAAAAGATCGTCCCCGAATTTCCTTGTCCCCGTTCTCCTCAACCTCGAGCCCTCGAGTATCTGGAGTCATCCATGTTTTCGGCGCTTCGAACCTTCAAGTTTCCTATTGCTGGGTGCAGGATTCCACAAATTAGGCATTTAAGAAAGACTGGCCCCGCTGAAGCGCCGGAACTCTTCGCAAGTAATTAATATTATTAATAAATTTGAATGATTAGCGGCCTTGGCCTTGGAAACGCGCTTTCACTTCCGAGAAGCCAACGAAGAAGCTCATCGAACCGCCCTTGCTCGGGGCCGCCTTGGCAAAGAGAGACTTGGGGTCGTTCTTGGTGAAGGCCGGCTTCTCGACAGGGGTAGCGGCTTCTTCTTGGTTGGGCTGACGGTTGCTGCGAAGGACCACCGCACGGCCGCGCTCGTCGTAAGCGACGAATTCTTCGATTTTGCTGGCGGTAGCGGTGCTTTGCACTTGCGTGTCCCCTTTCTAGCCGTAAACAAAGCAAGCCGTGTGCCAAAGGAGCCGCAGGGCGTTATTAAAAATAACTATTAATTACAATAAGTTATGCCATAACCCGGGAAGGGCACCGGAGGCTGAATGATGAAATTGGGGGGTGAATACCCGCATCGGGCGGAGGCGGTGGGATCCTATTCCCCAGAAGGGGCGACCAGACCGAGGGCCTTCCAGGCTTCTTCGGGGTCCTTGCGGGGCCGGTCGCAGCTGCGGTCGCGGCAAAGGTAAAAGGCCGTGCTGCCTTCGAGGAGCTCCTTCCCCCGGAGCAGGGTCGGAAAATATTGGCCGGCTTCCGCGCAGGCCAGACTCACGTGAGGGTGAAAGGCCGTGCGGAGCTTTTGGAGAAAAGCCGAAGCCTTCCCGTCGGAAGCTTGGTTGACGATCGCCAGCTCCCAAGGCGAAGCGCTTCGATAGTCGTAGGCGATGAGCAGCGTCGAGAATGCCGTCGGATAGTCGCTGAGCAGAGCGGAGAAAGTCCGGAAGATCCGGTCGGCTCGGTCATGAAAGCGATCTTCGTAGGTCAGGCCGTGAAGGCGAAGGAGATTCCAAGCGCTGACGGCATTGGCGTTGGGCAGGGCGCCGTCCATCCCCTCCTTGCCTCGGACCAGCAGGCTGGAATCCAAGCCGTCGGTGAAAAAGAAACCGCCGCCCTTCTCGTCCCAGAATAGCTCGAATTGCCGGTCCTGCAGCTCCAAAGCCCAAACCAAGGTCTCGGGCCGGAAATCGGATTCATAGAGATCGATCAGTCCCTGAATGAGATAGGCATAGTCGTCAAGCCGCGCCGCGAAGCGCCCTTCGCCGTCGCGATAGCGGGCCAGGAGCTTGCCTTTCTCCCAGAGCTTCCCGCGGAGGAAGGCAGCGGCTCGATGGGCGGCCTCGAGGTATTTGGCTTCGCCCAACACCTGATAGCCCAGCGCCATCGCCCGGATCATCAGTCCGTTCCAAGCGGTGAGGATCTTGTCGTCGAGATGAGGATGAATCCTTGCTTCCCTAATTTGAAAGAGCTTGGCCATGGCTCCGGCCAGAATCGGTTCTTGCTTCTCGGCCCAGCTGTATTCCGGAGCCAGCCAAAGCACGCTGTGACCGTACTCGAAGTTGCCGCCGGGCTTCACTTGGTAGACTTGGCTCAGGCGATCGAAGGCGTCGGAATCGAGCAACGAGCGCAGCTCCTCGAAGGTCCAGACATAGAACTTGCCCTCCTCCCCTTCGCTATCGGCGTCTTCAGCCGAATAGAACCCGCCTTCGGGATGGCTCATCGCGCGAAGCACGTAGTCCAAGGTTTCGCGAGCGACTTCGCGGAACATCGGATCGCCGGTGGCTTGATGAGCCTCGAGGTAGGCCGCCGCCAACTGGGCGTTGTCGTAGAGCATCTTTTCGAAATGGGGAATGAGCCACTTTTCGTCGGTCGAATAGCGGGCGAAACCGCCGCCGAGGTGGTCGTAGATCCCGCCTCGGGCCATTTTGTCCAAGGTCAGCTTGACCATCTCCAAGGCCCGAGCATCCCCGTTGCGGCGATGAATCCGGAGGAGCATCGCGAGCTGCATGGCGTGGGGGAATTTCGGCGCCTGGCCAAAGCCGCCCCACTCCTGGTCGAAGCTGAGCAGGCATTGGCGTAAAAAGCGGTCGAAGACTTCGGCGTCGAGCGGCTTCTCGGGAGCATCGTCGATCTTCTGCATTTTTAGGTATTCGACGATGGACTCGCCGGTCTCCCGGACCTGGCCGGGCTGCTCTCGCCAAACCTTGGAGACTTGGGAGAGGATGTTCATGAACAGAGCCTTGGGCCAATATGTCCCGCCGTAAAAGGGCTTGAGGTCGGGGGTCAAGAACATGCTGAGCGGCCAGCCGCCACGCTGGCGCATGGCGTGGACGGCGCTCATGTAGATGTCGTCGACATCGGGCCGCTCCTCGCGGTCGACCTTGATGGCGATGAATTCGCGGTTCAGCAGGTCGGCAACTTCCGGGTCCTCGAAGGACTCGTGCTCCATGACGTGGCACCAATGGCAGGTCGAATATCCGATGCTGAGGAAGATCGGCTTGCCGCCGGCGCGGGCGGCGGCGAAAGCCTCTTCGCCCCAGGCATGCCAGTGGACCGGGTTGTCCTTGTGTTGAAGCAGGTAAGGCGATTTTTCGTGTTTTAGGCGATTGTAAGATTCCATGGTGGTTTGCAAAGGCTGGGAAATCCCCCCAGCCCCCCTTTTTCAAAGGGGGGGTAATTATTTTTCTTCGCGTTCGGCCATCGCGCCCTTGAGCAACTCGTCAACGACGCCGGGATCGGCCAAGGTGGTGGTGTCCCCCAGCTGCTCGGTGTCGCCGGCGGCGATCTTGCGAAGGATGCGTCGCATGATCTTGCCGCTGCGGGTCTTGGGCAAAGCCGGCGTGAACTGGATGTGATCGGGCTTGGCGATCGCGCCGACCTCGGAGGCGATTTGCTGGATCAGCTCGCGGCGCAGATTGCGCCCAGGCTCGCTGCCTTCCTTCAGGGTCAAAAAGGCGTAGATGCCCTCGCCCTTGACCGGATGGGGATAGCCCACCACCGCGGCCTCGGCGACCGCCGGGTTCTTCACGAAAGCGCTTTCCAGCTCGGCCGTGCCGAGCCGGTGGCCTGAAATCTTGAGGACGTCGTCCATCCGCCCGAGAAACCAGGCATAACCTTCGCCGTCGAAGCGCACGCCGTCGCCGGCAAAGTACTTTCCGGCGAACTTGCTGAAATAAGTTTCCATCACCCGCCCGGGCTGACCCCAAACGCCGCGGATCATCGAGGGCCAAGGCGCCGTGATCGCGAGCAGGCCGCCCTCGCCCGCCTTCACCGGCTGACCCTGCTCGTTCAAGACCTCGGTCTGGACTCCCAAGAAAGGCAGACCGGCCGAGCCCGGCTTGAGCGCCATCGCAAAGGGGATCGGGCTGACCATGATGGCCCCGGTCTCGGTCTGCCACCAGGTATCGACGATGGGACAACGCTCCTGGCCGATGACTTTGTAATACCAAACCCAGGCTTCGGGGTTGATCGGCTCGCCGACGCTGCCTAAAATTCGCAGCGACTGGAGCGAGTGTTTCCGCACCGGAGCCTCGCCGGATCGCATCAGCGAACGGATCGCGGTCGGCGAGGTGTAAAAAATCGAAACCCGGTGGCGATCGATGACTTCCCAAAAACGATCCGGTCCCGGATAGGTCGGAATTCCCTCGAACATCAGGACGGTGGCTCCATTGAGCCAGGGACCGTAGACCAAATAGCTGTGACCGGTGACCCAGCCGATGTCGGCGGTGCACCAAAAGACATCTTCCTCGCGATAATCGAAGACGTATTTGAAGGTCGTCGCCACTTGAACCATGTAGCCGCCGGTCGTGTGGACAACGCCTTTGGGTTTGCCGGTCGAGCCGCTGGTATAGAGAATGAACAGCGGATCCTCGGCATCCATCGCCTCGGGCTCGCAATGCTCGTCCTGCCGCGGCACCCATTCGTGCCACCAATAGTCCCGGCCATCCTCCATCTCGACGGCTTCGCCGGTGCGCTGGAGGACCAGGCAAGCGATGGGTTTGTGGCCTTCGGCCTCGCAAGCCTCCCAGGCCTTGTCGGCGACGGGCTTCAGCGGAACCGTCTTTTCGCCGCGGAACAGGCCGTCGGCCGTGACCAAAAAGCCCGCCTGGCAATCCAGGATCCGGTTCTTCAGCGAGTCGACCGAGAAGCCGCCGAAGATGACATTGTGAATCGCGCCGATCCGGGCGCAGGCCAGCAGGGTCATCGCCAGCTCCGGAACCATCCCCATGTAGACCGCAACCCGATCGCCCTTGCGGACGCCCAGTGCCTTGAGGGCGTTGGCCAAACGACCGACCTCGCGATGGAGCTCGGCGAAAGTGAGCTGGCGGGATTCACCCGGCTGGTTGCCCTCCCAAATCAAGGCGACCTTGTCGGCCTTTTCCTTCAAATGGCGGTCGAGGGCATTGACGCTGAGATTGGTTTGGCCGCCCTCGAACCAAGCGACCTGGAACTCTTTCTTCCAATCGTAACGCAGGACTCGCCCCCACTTCTTGGACCAGGAGAAGCCTTCCGCAATCTTTTCCCAAAAGGCCTCGGGATCTCGGATCGAAGCTTCGTAAGCTCGCCGATAGTCGGCCAGATCCTTGAATCGAAGCTCCATGCCCGGCGGCGGCGAGGGCTCGAAGCTCCGCTCCTCGTGGAAGACATTCTCGATCGAAGAGGATTCGCTCATGGCTCGGGCAACCTTCCCACCAGCTCGCGAAGCATTCCCGGCTCGAAGGGCAAGGCCAGGCGCCCGGCCTTGAAGAAGGCCTTGAGCGGCAGAGTCCCGCCGAGCCGGCAAAGCTCGAGGTAATTTTCCATCGCCGCCCCCTTGTCCTCCAGGCTCTGGGCCCAAAGCTGCCAGGCGCCGATCTGGGCGATGGCGTAGTCGATATAATAGAAGGGAACTTGGAAAATGTGGAGCTGCCGCAGCCAGCGGTTGCGCTTCCACTCGGCCAAGTCGCCGAAATCGACGCCGGGCGCGTATTTGTCCTCGAGGTCCTGCCAGGCCTCTTCCCGCCCCTTCTCGCCCTTGGCTTGGCCGGAGTAAACCAGGTGCTGGAACTCGTCGACCATGGCGATGTAGGGCAGGATCAGGATGCTTTCGGCCAGATGCCGCTGCTTAAGCAAGTTGGCGTCCTGCGGCGAATAGAACTCCTCATAGTAGGGATGGGCCAGGAACTCCATGCCCATCGAGTGAACCTCGCAAGCCTCCAAGGTCGGATGGCTCAGCTCCAAGAGCTCGATGTCCCGGCTCTCCCAAGCTTGGAAGGCGTGGCCGCTCTCGTGGAGCAAAGTCGTCAAGTCCGAGGACTCGCCGACGCTGTTCAGAAAAATATAAGGCACCCGATAGTCGTAGAAGCCGGTGCAAAAGGCGCCGGGGGCCTTGCCCGGCCGCGCCGGAACGTCGATGAGCTGCCAATCCATCATCCGCCGGAAATGCTCGGCCAGCTTGGGCGAAAGCCGCTCATAGATCTTGAGGGCCGTCGCGGGCTGAGCCTCGATCGGCACTTTCATGTCGCCGAGCTTCCAGGCCGGAAAATAATCCATGTCCCAGGCCATCACCTTGGCCAAGCCTAAATCCTTGGCCTGGGTGGCCCGGATCTTGGCGGCCAGCGGCACCAGGACCTCCCGGATCTGCTCGCGGAGCGAAGCCACCTCGGAAGGCCCGTAGTCGAGACGGCGCATCTTTTGATAGGCCAGCGGGATGAAATCGCGGTGGCCCTTGGTCTTGCCCATCTCGTCGCGGAAGCCGATCAGCCGGTCGTAGATCCCCTCCAGCTCGGGCTTATTCTTGAGGAACCAGCCGGTGTAGCTCTTGTAACTGTCGCGACGCAGCTCGGCCTTGGGCGAGGAGGAGAATTTCTTGATGTGGGCCAGCGGGTACTTCTTTCCCTCGACCTCGAAGTAGGCTCCGCCGCTGAGCTTGGTGTACTCGGCCAGCACTTCGTTGATCTTGGTCTCGATCGCGACGTTCCGCGGATCGAAGGAGTCTTGAGCCAGCTGGAGCTGGGCGAAATATTGCTTGCCGTGCTTGGCCTCGAGGCTCGGGCGCTCCGGCGAGGCCAGGAATTTTTCGCGGACCTTGGCGTTCCACACCGAATAAACCGGCTCGACCTCCTCCCGCAAACGCTTCTCTTCGGCCTCGACGGCCGGATCCTCGGTGAAGCGCTGAAAGGCCAGCTGGACCAGCTCGAAGTGGGTCTCGATGTGGGCCTTGACCTCGTTCCAGCGGCCGAGGGCCTTTTCCCAATCGGCCAAGCTCGCGGCCCGCTGAACCTCCTCGAGGACCCCGGCAAGAAAGCGCTCGGTCGCGTCGCCGCTCAGCTTCTCTTGGTAATCATGGAAATATCGGTTGGCCCGGCGCTGGAGCGGCCGGGTGACATCGGTGATCGGATTCACTCCTCTTTCTCCTTCCATGGCCGGATTTAAGCATTGAAGGGAGATGGGGGCTAGTAATTCCTTGATCGAGAGGCACCCGGCTTCTAAAATAGGCCCCGTAAGGAACCGCATGCGGACAAGCGGGGAAGAAAAGCGGCTAATCGACAACATCCTGCGTGCCTCTTTCGAAGCCGTGTCGGTGGAGGATTTGGGCAAGGACGTCTTGCCCTTGCTCGACCGCCTCTTCGATACGAGCACGTCCCTGGTCTTTCGATATGACGAGACCGGCAAACTCACTCCGATTTCCGGCAAATTATGCGAGGCCAACCGGATCTATGTCGCGCATTTCTATTCCGACGATCCTTTGCAGCGAGCTTTGCACCGCAAGCCTCCCCGAGTCCTAAGGATGTCCGACGTCCCGGAATGGAAAGAGTATTACTTCCGCCATCCCGCCCACCGGGAATGCACCACCCGCTACGAGATGGACTACTTCGTCCATCTTTCGGCCAGCGAAAATACAAGCCCTGAACCGGGGATGATCGGAATAGTGCTGGCCCGGAACCACCGGCAACCCGATTTTAAGAACCGCGAATTAAAGACCATGGCGACTTTCCTCCCCGCGCTGGGGGCCTTGGTGCGGCGAAGCGAACGTCTCGACAAGCAGCTTCGCTTGCAATCCTTTCTCGACTCGATGCTGGAGTCCAATCCTCGGCCGAAGATCGCTCTCGACCTGAGGGGCGCTCTTTTGTGGGCTTCGGAACGAGCGGCGGCCTTGGTCCATTTAAATCCCAACGCGCCGGATCCGGTGCCTGGCCTCCTGGCCGAAGGCGCGCGGCGCCTGGGGGCCCTCGTGGGCGAAAGGCCGGTCTCTTTATTCCCGTTCTCCTCGGTGGCCATCCCGCGGAAAGACCGGTCCCTCATTCGGGCGGAGCTGCGCTTGACCCGCTCCCGAAGAGGAGACTACTTTGTGGTCGCCGAATTGGAGGACCCCGAGATCTCTCCGCCGCTCGCCGAAGCCGCGACGCGCCATCGACTCACATCGGCCGAGACCCAAGTGCTCAACTTGATTGCTTTGGGGTTGAGCAACAAGGAGATCAGCCAGCGACTTTTCGTGTCGATGCCGACGGTATGCTCCCATGTAGCCCATATCCTTAAGAAATTGGGGATTCATTCGCGTTCCCAAGCGGTTTTGATCGCCAATGGACTGAAACCCGATCCCGGCGCGGATATTATTTGAAGGGATTTTTGAGGACGATGTGCTGCTGGCGCGAAGGTCCGACCGAAACCGAGACGATGGGGAGGTCGAGCATTTTTTCGACCTTCTCGACGTAGCTCTTGGCGGCCTTGGGCATTTGCTTCCAGCGGGTGACCTGAGTGAGGTCCTCCGGCCAACCGGGAAACTCCTGGTAAACCGGCTTCACCCGATCCAAGGCCTCGACCGTGGCCGGAATCGTTTTCAGCAATTTGCCGCCCAATCGGTAACCGGTGCACACTTTGATTTTTTTCAGGCCGCTCAAGACGTCGAGCTTGGTCATCACCAGCGAGGTCAGGCCGTTGGCCCGCATCGCGTGGCGGATCACCACCAGGTCGAGCCAGCCGCAACGCCGCGGGCGGCCGGTGGTCGAGCCGAACTCGCCGCCCTGCTGCCGGAGATATTCGCCGGTGGCATCGTTCAATTCGGTGGGGAAAGGCCCGCTGCCGACCCGGGTGGTATAGGCCTTGGCGATCCCCACCACTTGGTCGATCTGAGTCGGACCCAGCCCGCTGCCGCAGGAAGCGTAGCCGGCCACGGTGTTGCTGGAGGTGACGTAGGGATAAGTCCCATGATCGACGTCGAGGCTGGTGCCTTGGGCTCCCTCGAAGAGCAGCTTCTTGTCCTTGGCGATCCAAGCCTGGAGCAGCTCCCCGACGTCGGCGATGTAAGGCTTCACGGCTTTGGCCAGCGGCAGATATTCCCGGAGCAAGGCCTCGAGCGAGACCGGCTCGCCGCCCAAAACCGCCTGGATATAGGCATTGCGCTCGGGCAGCAGCCCCTTCAGCCGGGCCTCGAAGAGGTCGGGCTCGACGAACTCGGCCATTCGGATGCCCCGCCGGGCCACCTTGTCCTCGTAGCAGGGCCCGATGCCCCGGCCGGTGGTCCCGATCTTGGCATCGCCCTTGGCCTTCTCCCGCAGCAAATCGACGGCCTGATGGTAGGGCATGATCAGATGGGCCAAGTGGCTGATCCGCAAATTTTCGTTCTTCTTGAGGTAGCCGGCCTTCTTCAAGGTCGCGATCTCGTGGAGCAGGACCTTGGGATCGACGACGACGCCGTTGCCGATGACGCAAATTTTCTTTGGATGGAGCACGCCGGAAGGGATCAGATGGAGGATGGTCTTCTGTCCATCGACCACTAGGGTGTGGCCGGCATTGTTTCCGCCTTGAAAACGGACGACCGCATCGGCGTGAGCGGTGAAGAAATCGACGATCTTGCCTTTTCCCTCGTCGCCCCACTGGGTCCCGACGATGACGACGTTGGCCATTAGAGTCGCACTTCCTTGACCGAGAGGATATTGGGCAAAGCCTTTAGCTCGTTCAGGACCTGCTCCGGCGCGTGGCCGTCGATATTATAGAGGGCCAGAGCCTCGCCGCTGTCGCGATTGAGACCGAGCTGCATCCGCGAGATGTTGACGCTATTCTTGCCGAGCAAGGTCCCGATGTTGCCGATGACGCCGGGACGATCCTGGTTGCGAACCACCAAGATGGTGCCCTCGGGCACGGCCTCGAGATAGAAATTGTCGATCCGGACCAGGCGCGGGTTGGTCTTGCCGAAGATGGTGCCCGAAACCCGGCGGATGCCGCTGCTGGTTTCCAGCGTCACCGTGATCAGGCTGGCGAAGTCCTGGGTGTCTTGGACCTTCGACTCGACCACCTTGATGCCCCGCTCCTTCGCGATGACCGGCGAGTTGACGTAGTTGACGCTCACGTTGTCGAGCATCGGCTCGAGCAAGCCCTTGAGCACGCAGACCGTCATTGGCGCCACCGGGTACTTGGCGATCTCGCCGGTGTACTCGATGGTGATCTGCTGAGGCGTGCCTTCGGCCAGCTGGCCTTGGAGCAAGCCCATCTTTTCCGTGAGCGAAAGATACGGCTTCAGAATCTTGGCTAATTCACCGGAAATACTGGGAAAATTGACGGCATTTTTGACCTCGCCGGTGGCGAAGTAATTGACGACCTGCTCGGCCACCTCGATGGCGACGTTGAGCTGGGCTTCGTCGGTCGAGGCGCCGAGGTGCGGCGTGCAAACAACCCGCGGATGCTTCACCAGGGCCGAGTCCGCTGCCGGCGGCTCCTTCTCGAAGACGTCGAGACCGGCGCCGGCCACTTTCCCCTCTTCCAGCGCCTGCAGCAGATCGGCCTCGTTGACGATGCCGCCGCGGGCGCAATTGATCAGGAAGACGCCCTTCTTCATGATCGCGAAGGAATCTTTATTGATGAGGTTGCGGGTCTTGTCGGTCAGCGGCACGTGGACCGTGATGTAATCGGCCCGGCGGAAGAGGTCTTCGAGCCCGACCAGCTCGATGCCCATCTGGGTCGCGGCCTCGGGCGTGAGGAAAGGATCGAAACCGATCACCTTCATTTTGAGACCCAGAGCCCGGTCGGCGACGATCTTGCCGATGTTGCCGACCCCAACGACGCCCAAGACCTTATTGGTCAGCTCGCGGCCGACGAAGCTCTTCTTGTCCCATTTCCCCTCTTTCATCGACATGGTCGCTTGAGGGATCATCCGCGAAACCGAGAAAAGCATGGCGATGGCCTGCTCGGCGGTCGTGGTCGCATTGCCGCTCGGCGTGTTCTCGACGATGATGCCGTACTTGCTGGCGGCCGGACAATCGACGTTGTCGACGCCGATGCCGGCGCGGCCGACGATCTTGAGCTTCTTGGCCTTCTCGAGAAGGGAGGCCGTCACCTTGGTGTTGGAGCGAATGATCAAGGCTTCGTAATCGCCGATGATCTTTTCCAGCTCCTCGGGCTTGAGCTCGGTCTTGACGTCGACCTCGAGGCCGGCGCCGGCCCGCAGGATGCGCAGGCCTTCTTCGCTGAGTTTGTCACTGACTAGAACTTTAGGCATATGAAACGTTTCACCCCTCCATTAATACTTTCATCGCCGCACCTAGCCCCACTCCCGGGACGATGCTATGGCCGTTCTTGATGAGCGCCGATTCGACCGCGGCCAGGACGTTGAGGATGTCCATCGGGTCGTAATAGCCGAGGTGGCCGATGCGGAAGATCTTGCCCTTGGCCTGGTCCTGGCCGCCGGCGATGGTCATGTTGAATTGGTTCTTGAGCGCCTTGACGATCTTGCCGGCGTCCATCCCCTCCGGCGAGTAAGCGGCGGTGACCGCATCGGAAGGCGCATCAGGCGCGAAAAGCTTGAGACCCATCGCCTTGAGCCCCTCGCGAGTCGCCTTGGCTTGGATCGCATGGCGCTTGAAAAGATGCTCGAGGCCTTCGGCCTTCATCATCCGCAGCACCTCTTGGAGGCCGATGATCAGCGAGACGGCCGGCGTCCAGGCGGTGGTGTTCTCCTGGATCGATTTCAGCTCGCGCTTGAAGTCGAAATAGAACTTAGGCAAGTCGCTCTTCTCGCAGAGGGCTAGGGCCTTGGGGCTGACCGAAGCGAAGGCCAGGCCCGGCGGCAGCATGAGGGCTTTCTGCGAACCGGTGATGAGGACGTCGATGCCCCACTGATCGGTGGGGATGTCGATGACCCCGAGAGCGGTGATCGCGTCGACGACCAGGGCGGTGTTGGGATAGCTCTTCACCAAGTCGGCGACGGCCTTCACCGGATGACCCACGCCGGTCGAGGTCTCGGAAGCCTGCATGAAAACGGCGCGGTAGTCGTTCTCTTTCAGCTTCTGCTCGATGATCTTGGGATCGACGGCTTGGCCCCACTCCACCTTGATGACGTCGTGGGCGATGCCGTAAGCCTTGCAGATTTTCCACCAGCGCTCGCCGAACTTTCCGCCGTCGACCACGAGAGCCTTGTCACTCTTCGAAAGCAGGTTGACGACGGCGCCTTCCATGGCGCCGGTGCCGCTGGCGGCGAAGATCAAAACCTCATTCTTGGTCTGGTAGAGCCACTTCAGGCCTTCCCGGACCTCGGCAACGACCTTTTCGAAAGCTTCGGTGCGGTGGTGGATGATGGGCAGGGCCATCTTGGTCAAAACCGATTCGGGGACGGGCGTGGGACCGGGGGCCATGAGGCGATAACGATACATAGGGTCTCCTAAAAAAAGCCGAGCTAGGCTAATAAGATCCTCGGTCCGGCGTCGTCAAGGCCTTAGTTTTTTGGGACATTTAGCGCTGGGGCGGCGGGCTCGGAAGGGCCGCTTCTCGGCCGGCCATGACATCGGCATGGCGGGAAGAATCGATGTTTCCCCCGGTAAAAACGGTGACGATCGGGGCCTCCGGCGCCACGCCCCATTCGGAGAGGCGGCCGCTCAGGACGGCGGCCAGCCCGGTGGCCGCCCCGCCCTCCACCTTCAGCCCCTCATGGCGGTAGATTCGGCGCATCGCCTCACCCACCCACGCGTCGCTCACTGGCAAGGAGCCGTCGAGCAGCTCCGAAAGCAGCCGGAAGGCCCGGGCGCCGGGAATCGTCAAGCCGATCCCGCTGTCGCAAAGGCTCTTGGCGTTGAGAAAGACCTCGCTGCGCCGCCCATCGATCAAGGAAAGATGCATCGCGGGAGCTTCCTCGGAGAGGACCCCGATGACGCGGGCCTGGGGCAATTCGGCCTTGAGCACCGTCGCCAACCCGGCCGCCAAGCCGCCGCCGCCGGTCGGGACCAAGAATGTAGCGCGGGAAAGGCTTTCGCGCTGGGCCACCGGCAGGCGGTTCAACGCTTCGAGAATCTCGTAGGCCGCCACGCCCTGCCCCGGGATCACGTCTTCGAAGCCATGGATGTAGCGGGCGACCGGATCGAGCTCGAGCCGTTCCCGCAAGTGGAGGTTGCGCTCCAGAACGTATTGGACGGCCCAATCGCGGGCCTCTTCGTAACCGCGCCAGGGTTTCTCGCCGGTGCTGACGACGGTCGCGCCGAGCGAGCGAAGCCGCTCGACCTTCACCTGCGGCGTGGTGTCGGGAACCACGACGGTGCTGCGGAGGCCCAGTTTCCGCGCGGCCAAGGCCACCGCCAAGCCGTGATTGCCGTGGGAGGCGGTCACGACGTGAAGCACTCCCTCCAAGGCGGCCTTCCGCACCTCGACCAGGGCGCCGCGCTCCTTGAAGGAGCCGGTGGTCCGCCCGATGTCGCTGAGGAAAAAGAAATCCCTTCCCAAATCGGCCGAAAGTCCGGCCGAGCGGAGGAAAGGCGAAGGCGCGAAGTGAGTGCCGTCGGAGAATCGGAAATCGCGGAGAAAAACCCGGGCCGCTCCGATTTCGGCGAGCGCGGCCTGGGCCTCGGACGAGAAAGGCGTTCCCGGCTCCCGCGAATTCCGCCAGACCTGGCCCAGATAGCGCTGCACCTTTTCATGCTGCAAGGCGTAGGTCGGCAAGCCGTCTTCGTTCAGGTATTGCCGTAGCTCCCTTTCGACTTCGCGGCGGTAAGCTTCGTTCCAAGGCCGCTTCCGGGAGAGCAGGCTCTCCATCAGCTCGGGCTCGAAGAATTCCGGCTCGACTTGACGGACGATCTGCTCCACCGCCATTCGAGGGACGTTCGGGACCTCCTGCACCGAGAAATCGCCGCTCCCCAAAGCCGGCCGGCCCGGCCCCGGTGAGGCCTCGCCATCCTTGGGCAGAGCCGACATCTGCAGAACCGGCGGTCTGGCCCCGGCTTCGCTCCGGGGCCCGGCCGTTTCAATCCGCGGACCGGCGGCGGCGTATGCCGGCGAGCCGAGCCAGGGAAAGGGTCGCGGCGGCAGGCTCGAAACGGCCAAGTCTCGAGAGCGCAGCTCCAAGCCCTGCAAGGCTTGGGCATAGCCTGGACCGAACAGGGCCCCGCTCAATCGTCCCGAAACGTGGAAATGCAGCAAGGTGCCCAAGGATTCGGCCAGGATCTGGTCGGCCGAAGCGGAAGACCGCAGGCCGAGACCGATCTCGGCCCGATGAGTCAGCATCAGGGCGCCGAGTTGGGAGCCCAGTCGCAAGGTCCCGGCCGTGAAGGATGGCAGCCGACTGGTCAACGGCCCGACCGCGGCCCCGGCCAGCTTGAGCGCGCCCAGCATCAGGTAGCCGGAGAGAAGCTCATCCCTCCAAGGCAAGGAAGTGGAATGATCCGATCCCAAGGCCCTTCGACCGAGGCGCGTCGCAACGGTGAAGGCCGGAGCCTCCAAGAGCCAGGCCCCGGTCGAGGCCAGGGCTCGAGCGCCGAGCCCCCGGCTCCACCAAGCGGCCGGTGAAGCCGCCAAGCGGCTGAGGGCGCCGAAACGCAGGGCCGTGCCCAAGCCGCCGGCCACGCCCATGCCCAGCAGTAAAGCCGGATCGCTGGCTTGCGCGAAAAAATTGCGGGTGAAAACCTCGAAGCGGTCGCCGAATCGGCCCTCGCCGCCCAAGGCCCCGCTTCTCCGCCGGGCGCGATCGGCCACCCCGGCAACGTAATCCGGCGACGCCGGATCGCCCAGGCTCGAGTAGATGCTCAGGGCAAGGTCGGCCCTGCCCCGCCTCTCCTCGCGCGAGGCCAGGTTCAGCAGGCCCTCGGCGCGAAGCTCGGGATCGGCCTCGGCGGCTAGCGCCGCCCTTTCTCGTTGAAAGCGTGGCTCGAAATCGATGGCACTCATATTCGGAATAAAAAAAATTCGGAAAGACCCGCCGAGAGTTGCGGAATAAATGCCTAAAAAAACCGCGACTCGAAAGCGTTGAAGCGCTTCATGTGGACCTCGAGAAGACCGTATTCCGGCTTCTCGGCCGCCCGGTGCTGGGCGATGTCCAGCTCCATCACCATCGAGGCGTGGACCTGCCGGAGCAGCATGGGATCGGCCACCTGCATGTGATAGACGGCATCGAGCAGGCGGTAGGCCTCGCTCCATTCCCCGCGCGATATCAGGGCATTGAAGATCGCCTGGAGCGGCTCCTGCGACTCGACCCGGGATCGCGCCGGAAGGTCCTCCACCAAATCCAAAAGCCCTTGCCGCGAGAAGCTCAGCTGAGGCGAGGCATGCAGCGCCTTGGAAATCAAGGGGTCCAGCACCATGTCGCGCATCAATGTCGCGGCCACCTGAAGCCGCCGGTTGACCGCTTCCTTGGCGGGGCCACCGCGGTGACCTTCGAGCAAGGCGGCATGGTCGCGCAGGCCCGAGATCAAGCCCCAAGGCTCCGGCAGGTGGCGGTCGCCGAAAGCGTGAAGCTCGTAATATTCGTGCATTCCCTGGGGATGGGCATTTTTAAGCACATCGGCATACTTGGCGACCGTCGCTTCTTGGAAGGCCAGCCGTTCGCGGAGGAAAAGGCGAAAGTCTTTCGGAAAGGCCGTTTTTTCCCAATTTTGGCTGCGGGTCAGAAAAAATCGGGAGGCCGCCGCCGCTTGAGTCAGGTTGCCGGTTTCGACCAAGCGGTCGACGAGGTAATAACCGACCATGAACTCGCGGATCGGGCCTCGCTTGGCCTCTTGCTTCCAAGCCATCCAAACCAAGCTGTTCGCCAGCGTGTAACGGGCCTTGGGGCTGCGCAATTCCAGCGAGAAATGCAGGAGGTTGTCCAACAAGGGACTCGAGAATCCGCCGCGAACCAAATGGCCCAATTCCATTTCGAAAGCCAAAGTGCTCCGTCGCTGCCCGGCCTCGGTAATGACTCCGTCGAGGGCATGGCAAAACCGCGATTCCCGGACATTCCAACGAAGGGCCGCCGAGACTTCCGGCTTCTCCGAGCTGTCCGACTGCTTCGAGCTAGCCGGCCGCGGCGAGAGCGCCTTGCCGATGGTCTCCATGGCCAGGAGCATTTCCCGATACTCAACTTTCTTGTCGCCGGTCTGCAAAATAAGGAGCAAGCGCAAGGCATGAACCGCGGTGGAACGGTCCTTCGACTGAGTCGCCATTGCGGTGAGCCGGTTGACAATGACGTCGGGCGTCGCCGCCTCCAAGGCATGCCGTATCAAGACGTGACGGTCGTCGGGCATCAGCCAATTGAGCAAGCGGCCGGCCCGGACCAAGGCCTCGGGATCGACGCTTTGATGGGGAAGCAGCAAGCTGAGAATTTCTTGAATTTGTTCGGGCGGCGGGGCCACCTTGATGATGCCCGGCGCCTTTCCGTTGGGAAAAATATCGGAGCTGCGCGGAGGGTAGCTCGAGGATGGCCGGGGTATTGGGGGCAGCCGGGGCAGGTCGCCCCGCGATCCGTTGGTCATTTGGACAGCGCTGGGAAAAAAATCCCGGGTCGCGCCCATCGAAGAAACGCCGTTGGTCCCCGTCGTCGCGACCGCCATGCTTAAGCCGGGAGCCATGAGGCTCGGACCTTGGCGCCCTAAAATTTCGGAGCGAAGATCCAATTCCCTTTCCCAAGCCGCAAAGCGCGAGCCGAGCAGCGAACGGCTCAAGCGGCCGGCCGCGTTGAAGGTCAGGAAGAGTCCCAAGGAGTCGACCAGGGCCGTGGCCCCGCCCCGCGGCGGCCGGAAGCCGGCGGCCTCTTCCAAGGCTTGGCCCGCGTAGATGCCGCCGAAGAGGCTAGCCTGGGCCAAGGCGGCGGAGCCACGAGGTCCGGCGCCGATCGAACGCTGCAGGCTTCGGCCGGCGGCGCCCACCGTCTTAATGGCGCCGAGGAAAAGAAAGCTATGGCTCAGCTCGCCCTTCAAGGCCGCGGCGCTCCAGTCCAAATCATGGCCCAGCGCAGCCTGGGCCGTCCGCGTCGCGGCGCTGAAGACTGGAACCTCGGCCGCGAACCCGCCGACTCCAGCCAGAGCCCGGGCAGCCGCTCCCCGGGTCAAAGCCCCGCTCGGCAACTCCAGCAAGCGGGCCAAAGCCGCACCGCGGGCCACTCGAAAGGCCAGCCCGGCCGCACCCATCGCCAACAAAGGTGCCGGGTCGGTGACCTCGCTGACGAATCGGGAAAGCAAGTATTCGGCCCGGTCGCCCATTTGACCGCCATCATTCAAGACGGCCAAACGCCGCTTGGCCAGCTCCACCGTTTCGCCGGCGGCCAACTGGGCGACTCCTTGGTAGAGCAAAGCGGCGTTGGATTCATGCCCGGCCTGCTGCTCGCGGCCGGCGACTCGAAGCAAGCCCTTGTAGAAAAGCTCGGGGTCGGATTCGGCCAATAGGGAGCCCAGCTCCGCTCGAGAAGCGGTGCCGAAACGATGGAGAAATCCCTCTCGTTCTTCCGAGAAATGATGGAGGAATTGTAGCGCGACAGATGAGGCAGTTCCGTCGTGAAGACAGATATTGTGGTTGGCGCCCCCGCCATCGCTAGGACAAACTTTGTCCGCACTGAAGTTTGCCGGCATAGCGTTGTTTAACCCTGTTGTAAAAAAAACTGTGGGTATTCTATCGACCCACGGCCAAATCACAAAGAAAATCGATACAATACTTCAAATAGCTAAAGCCTATTATTTAGGCAGACCCTCCAAAATGGGCATCAACTCCTGACGCCTGTTAAATAAGTACAGAACTCTTCGGTCCGCGCTGCTGGCGCGGGCCAACACCTCGATCGAGGCATCGGAAAGCCGGCCCCCTGCCGAAAATCGGCGCAGCAAACGGGTGGCTGCCTCCGAATTAATCGGGCCCGCTTCCCGCACGTAACGGCTGATATCCAAGGTGTGCAAGCCGGCCAGGTCCAACCCGCCCGGGACCCGGTAATCGATCCCTCCCGCCGAGTCGCGCCCCAAAAAATAATTCAAGCTGGGCCGATGAAAGTGCTCGTACCACTCGCGATAGGAAAGGCTGGGAAAGCGCTCGGTCAACAGGCGGATCTGCTCGACGTTGAGCGGCGAGGCCGGATCGAGCAAGGCGGCCGCTTGGGCCTTCGGCAGCCCGAGGTAGTCGGCCAAGGTCCCCGCTTCGTCGATCTCGCCGGAAGATCGGCGGCGCAGCGGCAAATTCATGATCAAAGTGCTCAGCTTCCGCCGTAAGTTGTTTCGGTCGTAGGCCCCGCGCGAAGGCGCAGTCAAGGTGGCATAGAATTTCGCGTCGAGCGCCCAAATCTCGCTCGTTTCGGGGCGATGGAGAGGAAAGAAGCGAAGTATCTCGGGACGAAAATAGAGAAACAACTTCCGCCGGTCCAAGCTCAGCAGGTCGGCGACGCGAAGGAGCGTGGCGTCATCCTCGATGCGCGCGAAGCCTCGTTCGTGATTGCCTACCGTCGCGTCATCCCAACCAAGCTCTTTGGCAACCTTCACCGCGCTGAGCGGAGGCTCGCCTCTCATGCGGAAATTAAACAAGGCTTCTCCAAAATGAAAGGAACGGAAATTTTCGACGATCGCCTCGGGCGCCAAATCCAGCCGAGGAGAAGGTACGCCGGTTTCAGGAAAGAATTCCGGCATCATTGGATGGCTCTGCAAAAACAGCCGCGCCGAATTGAGCTTCGGCAAGGCCTTGTGAATCTCCAGCAGCGTCGGAGCCGTATAGGAGCGGCCCTCGGCGAGACCCTGCAGGATCTTGGTACTGATGGTGGAGCTAGCGGCGACTTCCTCGAAGCTCCGCCCTTCCAGCGCCTCGGCTAGGTCGTAGGCTGGATGGTTGACCGGAATTTCATAACGCTCGGCGGCGATTCGCCGGAACAGGGGCTCGGGAAGGCCCAAACGATTCCAAAGATGGTACCAGTCGTGGAGGTTCCCGCGATTCAGCCCGATCTCGCCGCCCTCTCGATTGTGGTAATAGTCCACGCTTCGGCCGAGCTCCCCGGCCACCACCTCCGCCGAGACGAATCCGGGCCGCTGCTTCCTCGCCGCGAAGAGGTATTGTCCGAGACCGCCAGGGTTGGCGGCGTAGGTGCGGACCTTTTCAGCGTCACGGCTGTGGGGAGAAAGAAAAATATCCTGGCCTGGAAAGAGTTGCGCCAGCGGGAGCTGGGAGTGAAAGGTCCGGGTATGGGCGGCGACGGCCTCGCTTTCAGGGACGTTGAGAGCATCCACGATGCGCTCCATCGTGGCCGCGGTGGGGGCCGACTTGTTGTTCTGCAGCCGCACCACGGTCTGATGGGCAAGCCCGATTCGGTTCGCGAGGGCGGGAATCGTCAGATACCGCTCCGGATTCTTGCGGCCGCTGAAGAGCAGCCACCCCAGGGTGCCGCGGGCTTTGCCGTTCTTGCCCTCGTGAAACTCCGCGGCCCAACGCGCGTCCTCCGCGCTCTCGAGATAGATGGGATAGCGCTCGGCCTGCCAAGCCCGCGGCGGAAGACCGGGATAGAAGGTGAGGTTGGACGCCGCGATGAAACGCTGGATGTCTTGGCCGTAGGTCTCGGCCAAGAACCGCAGAATCGGAAATCGAAGCGGCTCCTTCGAGACGCCCTCCGCCGCCGCCAATCGCTTGCGGGAAGGCAGCGACGAGACGTATTCGCGGAGCTCGCTCTCCATGCCCAGCTCGCTGTTCAGGCGCGACATAACGTCTTCCATGCTGAGGCCGGCCTCGGTGCGGGCTTCTCGGAGCAAAGCCGGCAAAGGCGGCACATTGTTGAGACGGGCCGATCGAGTGCGAAGGCGGGCTCGCGAGAATTCCTCAACTGGAATATCATGGCCCAAGTGCACGGGATCGCGTGGATTGAACTCTTCGGTGTCGCTGGAAATCGCCTCCCCTTCCTTGGTCATCCAGAAGATTCTTCCGTTCTGAAAGCGGACTCGTATTTCGGTGAGCGAGGAATGACGCCGGAGGATGTTCTCGACCGCGGCTGGCAGCTCGCCATAGCCGTTCAGCGAATGCATTTCTAAAAAGAGGCAGCGCGTTCCCTCGGGAGCCCCATCAGCCGCCCGATTCAAGGCATCGTAGAACTCGGCGGCGCCCTCGAATTCATAGACCGGAAATTCGAAGTAGCGCCGTCCCGGCAGTGGACGTTCCGCCACCCAATGCCGCCAAATTTCCCGGGGCGTCGCGTGGCCGTCGCCGATGTCCGCCGACATCGCGAATATTCCCGAGGTCAGGGCCGGATTTGTCGGCCCGCCCGCCGCGAAGGCGGGGCGATACAGGGGGAATCGCGGCTCCAACCTCCTCGTCCGCAGCTCCAGCTCACGAACGAAACCGGAGTAACGCCTTCCCAGCAAAGAACGACTGAGCCCTCCCGCCACCTGCAGCTGCCACAAGGTCGAAAGCGACTCCAAGGCCAGATCGGCGAAAGGGCGCGACTCGCGGAGCCCGGCGTGGATCTCGAGCCCATGGGCCGCCATCAAGCCGGTGAACATGCTTGCCTGGTGAAGGAGCGGTCCGCCGCCGCCGGCTCGGGCGAGACCGCCGCTGACTTTCAAGGAACCCAGCATGAGGTAGCCCCCAGCCAATTCATGGCCCCATGCCCGGAGCGAGGAATCCTGTGGACGGCTCAGCAGGGAGTTGGTCGCCCGACCGGCGAAAGTGAAAGCCGGAGCTTCCAGGGCCAAGGCTCCGCTTCCGGCCAATAGCCGGGCCCCAAGCCCGCGAGTGGCCAAGGAACCGCGGGCGGAGGCGAATCGAGCCAATATGCCGAACCTTGTCGCCGAGGCGACTAAACCGGCTACCCCCATTCCCGCGAGCAAGGCCGGATCGGTGGCGTGGGAAAAAAATTGACGAGTGAGTCTTTCGGCTTGGGCGCCCCAAGCCCCCCCGCCCTGCAAGACCTGGAGCCGCTGACCAGCCCGCTCGGCGGCTATCGATCCTTCTTCCAGCAAAACTTGATAGATGGCCGCGGCTTGAGGCTCCCGGCCCCGGGCTTCGAGACGGCCAGCCAGGTTTAGCATGCCGTCCGCGCGCAGCTCCGGATCCCGCTCCCGCTGGAGCGAGGCCCATTCCGCAGATTCCCGCCCCGATAGGATCTGAATCGATGAAGTCATAGCCGTGCTTTGATGAAGCCGGCTTATCGCCGTTTTGGCGGAGAGGTTGCGAAAAGCGGGGCTGAAGCCCTGGCTACTTCATGAGAGACCGGATTTTGAGCCGTAAGGCATTGATTTTAATGAAACCTTCGGCGTCCTTCTGGTTGTAGACGGTGTCCTTTTCGAAGGTCGCGAAGTCCTCGCTGAACAGCGAATTTGGCGATTTCCTTCCCAGGACGGTGACATTGCCCTTGTAGAGCTTGAGCCGGGCCACGCCGCTCACCCGCTGCTGAACATCGTCAATGAGGTTTTGCAACATCTCCCGCTCCGGGGCGTACCAGAAGCCGTTGTAGATTTGAGCGGCGTAGGTCGGGATCAGCGAATCGCGGATCTTCAAAACCTCGCGGTCCAAGGTGATGGACTCAATCGCGCGGTGGGCGGTGTGGAGAATGGTCCCTCCCGGCGTCTCGTAGACGCCGCGGCTTTTCATGCCGACGAAACGGTTCTCCACCAAGTCGACTCGCCCCACCCCATTCTCGCCGCCAAGCTCATTGAGCTTGGCGAGGAGGTTGGCCGGCGAGAGCTTCTGGCCATTGACCGCAACCGGATTGCCCTTCTCGTATTCCACCTCGATGACGGTCGGCTTGTCAGGTGCCGCCTCGGGGCTCTTGGAGAGCAGGAACATGTCGGCCGGCGGTTCGTTCCAGGGATCCTCGAGGATGCCGCCCTCGAAGCTGATGTGCAGGAGGTTGCGGTCGGAGCTGTAGGGCTTGGCCTTGCTCACCGGCACCGGAATGCCGTTCTTCTCGGCATACTCGATCAAGTCGCTGCGCGACTTGAAGTTCCAGTCGCGCCAGGGCGCGATGACCTGGATCCCCGGCTTGAGCGCGTAGTAAGTCAGCTCGAAGCGGACCTGATCGTTGCCCTTGCCGGTGGCGCCGTGGCTGACGGCGTCGGCCTTTTCCTTTTCGGCGATCTCGATCTGCTTTTTGGCGATCAGCGGCCGGGCAATCGAGGTGCCGAGCAAATAAGATCCCTCGTAAACCGCGTTGGCCCGCAGCATCGGAAAGACGAAGTCGCGAACGAACTCTTCCTTCAGGTCCTCGATGTAAATCTTGCTGGCGCCGGTCTTGATGGCCTTTTCCTTCAGCGGCGAAAGCTCCTCGCCCTGACCGAGGTCGGCGGCGAAGGCCACGACTTCGCATTGGTAGCGCTCGATCAGCCACTTGATGATGACCGAGGTATCGAGGCCGCCGGAATAGGCAAGGACGACTTTCTTGATCGATGGGCTCATTTCATTTCTCCAAATTCGGGATTCAACTCATTAAGGTTTTCAGGATCGCCTTCTGGATGTGGAGGCGGTTTTCGGCCTCGTCCCAAACGTAGGATTGGGGGCCGTCGAGCACTTCGCTGGTGATCTCTTCCTCGCGGTGGGCCGGCAGACAGTGCAGGACCATGGCATCGCGGGCGGCGTGGGAGAGAAGCTCCCGGTTGACCTGGAAGGGAGCGAAGAGCCGGCGTTTCTCCTCGTCCTCTTTCTGGCCCATCGAGAACCAGGTGTCGGTATAGACGACGTCGCTGCTCTTGACCGCCTCGACCGGATCCTCCATCAAGCCGACGTTGGGGTGATTGCCGATCTTGTTGAGGATCCCGCCGGAGGGCTCGTAGCCCTTGGGGGTGGCGACGTTGAGATCGAAGCCCAGGACGATGGCGGCGTTGATCCAGCTGTTCGCCAAATTGTTGCCGTCGCCGACATAGGTGACCTTGAGGCCGTCGAGGCTATGCTTCACTTCCAAGATCGTCATGAGGTCGGCCATCACTTGGACCGGGTGGAAGAGATCGGTCAGGCCGTTGATCACCGGCACCGTCGAGGCGGCGGCCATTTTCTCGAGGCCGACCTGCGAATAAGTGCGAAGCATGATGGCCTGACAATAGCGCGAAAGGACCCGGGCGGTGTCCTCATAGGTTTCACCCCGGCCGAGCTGGCTGTCGGTGGAGGTGATATTGATCGCGTGGCCGCCGAGCTGAAGCATCGCGGCCTCGAAGCTGACCCGGGTTCGGGTCGAGGATTTTTCGAAGACCATGGCCAGGATCTTGCCTTTGAGGGATTGATCCTCCTTGCCCTTCTTCCAACGGCCCTTCAGCTCCAAGCCCAGGGCCAGGAGCTCGCGGAGCTCGCGGTTGGAGTAATCGAGCAAGGTCAGAAAGTGACGGAGCTTCTTCAAGCCGTGCTCCCTCCGGCGCCGGCGAAGACGTCATCGAGGATGTCGATGGCCTCGTCGATCTCCTTCTTCGAAATAATGAGCGGCGGCACGAAGCGCAGGACCTTCTCCTGGGGCGAGTTGAGGATCAGGCCTTCGGTCAAGGCGGCCTCGACCAAGGGACGGCCCGGGATTTCGAGATCGACACCGATCATCAAGCCCTGGCCCCGGACTTCGCGGATGAAAGCGTGCTTTTTTTGAAGGTCCTTCAAGCGCTCGACGAAATAGATGCCGGCCTCCTGGGCGTTTTTGAGGACGCCGCCCTCGAGCAAGGTGCGCAGGAAGGCCTTGGCCGCCTCGCAGACCAGGAAATTCCCGCCGAAGGTCGAGGCGTGGCTGCCGGGCTCGAAAGCCTGGGCGACCTCTTCCGAAGCCAAGCAGGCGCCAATGGGCAGGCCGGCGCCGAGCGACTTGGCGAGGCTCATGATGTCGGGCGCCACACCCGAATGCTCGTAAGCGAAAAGCTTGCCGGTCCGGCCCATGCCCGACTGGACCTCATCGTAGATCAAGAGAGCGCCGTGCTTGCGGCAAAGCTCGCGGACCGCTTGCAAATACCCGGCAGCCGGAAAGCGCACCCCGCCCTCGCCTTGGACCGGTTCGACCAGAACTGCGCAGGTTTTGTCGGTCATCGCCGCCGCCAAGGCACTCAAATCGTCGTAAGGCACATGACGAAAGCCTTCGGGGATGGGATCGAAGCCTTTCTTGACCTTCTCCTGGCCGGTGGCCGCGATCATGCCGAGGGTTCGGCCGTGGAAGCTCCGCTCCATGGTGATGATTTCGGAAGCCGGCTCGCCCTTTTTCTTCTTCTGATAAATCCGGGCCAGCTTGACCGCGGCTTCATTGGCCTCGGCGCCGCTGTTGCAGAAGAAAACCTTGCCGGCGAAGGAGTGCTTGCACAGCAGCTCGGCCAGCTCGGCTTGGGACTGGTTGTAGAAAAGATTGGAGGTGTGAATCAGCCGCTGGGCCTGGGTGGCGATCGCCTCGGAGATGGCCGGATGGCTGTGACCCAAGCCGTTGACCGCGATGCCGGCCAAGAGGTCGAGATATTTCTTCCCGTCGGCGTCCCAGAGATAACAGCCTTTGCCTCTCACGAAGGCGATCGGATGGCGAGCGTAGGTCTTCATGACATATTTCTCGCTGAGGGCGATGGTTTCGGAGTTATTCATGGCCGTGTTCATTCATGCAAAATGGTGCCGACGCCCTTGTCGGTGAAGATCTCGAGCAGGACGGCGTGTTGAACCCGGCCATCGATGATGTGGGCGGTCTTGACCCCGCTGGCCAGCGCCTTGATACAGCAGCTGACCTTGGGGATCATGCCGCCTTGGATGATCTTGTCGCCGATGAGCTTGGCGGCCTTGGTGACCGTCAGCTCGCTGATCAGCTTGCCTTGTCCGTCCTTCACGCCTTCAACGTCGGTCAGCAGCACCAGCTTCTCGGCCTGAAGAGCGCTGGCGATGGCGCCGGCGACCAAATCGGCGTTGATGTTGAGAGCCTCGCCGTTCTCGCTGAAGCCGACCGGGGCGATGACCGGAATGAAGTTGTCCTTCCCCAAGAGTTGGAGAATGCCGACGTTGACCTCGGAGACGTTGCCGACCCGGCCGAGGTCGATGATCTCGTTCACCCCTTCACGGTCGAAGGAAACCTTTTCCTCGGCCAGCTTCCGAGCCTTGATCAGAGCCCCATCCTTGCCGGAGAGGCCGATGGCCCGCCCTCCGTGGCGATTGATCAGACCCACGATTTCCTTGTTGACCTTGCCGACCAGGACCATCTCGACCACGTCCATCGTGGCTTCGTCGGTGATCCGCATCCCGTTGTGGAACTTGGACTCGATCCCCATTTGCTTGAGCACGTTGCCAATCTGAGGGCCGCCGCCGTGGACCACGATCGGATTGAGCCCGATGTAGCGCATCATGATGATGTCCTTGGCGAAGCTCTCCTTGAGCTTCTCGTCCACCATCGCGTGGCCGCCGTACTTGATGACGATGACCTTGCCGTAGAAGCGGCGAATGTAGGGCAAGGCCTCCATCAGCACCGAGGCTCGTTGCACCAGTTGGTCGATGTCGTTCATAAGATCCTCAAAGGATTGGTTTTGTAGCGGGAAATTGAGGCCGGAGCAAGGGCAATCGCGGACAAATCCCCCCCAGCCCCCCTTTTTCAAAGGGGGGGGGTAACCGCATGGCGAAGATTCCGCACCCCCCTTTGAAAAAGGGGGGCTGGGGGATTTAAAGCCGTGGCAAGCCACTAAAGGATATAACGGCTTAGATCCTGATCTTCGACCAAGTTGGCAAGTTTGTCGCGAACGTAGTCGGCGTCGACGGTCAGGCGGAATCCCCGCTTGTCGGGGGCTTCGAAAGAGATCTCGTCCAAGACCTTCTCCATGATGGTGTGAAGACGGCGGGCCCCGATGTTCTCGGTGCGCTCGTTGACCAGCCCGGCAAAGTCGGCGATCTCCTTCAAGCCGTCGGGAGTGAAGTCCAGCACCACCTTTTCGGTCTGCAGCAAAGCCTCGTATTGCTTGGTGAGGGAATTGGCCGGCTCTTGAAGGATGCGGAGGAAATCCTCGGTAGTCAGGGAGTCGAGCTCGACCCGGATCGGGAAGCGCCCCTGGAGCTCGGGGATCAGGTCGCTGGGCTTGGAAACGTGGAAGGCGCCGGCGGCGATGAAAAGAATATGGTCGGTCCGGACCATTCCGTACTTGGTATTGACGTTGCTGCCCTCGACGATGGGCAAGATATCGCGCTGCACGCCCTCGCGCGAAACATCGGGGCCGTGCTGAGATTCGCGGCCGGCGATCTTGTCGATCTCGTCGAGGAAGACGATGCCGCTCTGCTCGACCCGCTCGACCGCCAGCTTGGTGACCCGCTCCATGTCGATGAGCTTGGCGGCCTCTTCCTGGGTGAGGAGCTTGCGGGCTTCGGGCACCTTGAGCTTGGTCCGCTTCCGGCCCTTGCCCGAGAAGAGGCCCGACATCATGTCCCGGAGGTTGGAGCCGAGCTCGTCGACGCTCGATCCCGAGACGACTTCGAAAATCGGCATCATGCCGCCGGGATTCGCCGAAGGCTCGAACTCGACCAGCTTGTCGTCGAATTTTCCCTCTTGGAGCATGACCCGGAGCTTGTCCCGAGTGTTGCTCGCCGGCGCCGCGCCGTTGACCGGATCGGGACTCTCCTTGGAGGCGGCGGGAAGAAGCAAGTCGAGCAAACGCTCCTCGGCCAATTCCTCGGCCTTGGCCTGGACTTGGGCAGTTTCCTCTTCCTTGATCATCTTGACCGCGGTCTCGGTGAGCTCCCGGATGATCGATTCGACGTCCTTGCCGACGTAGCCGACCTCGGTGAACTTGCTGGCCTCGACTTTGAGAAAGGGAGCGTTGGCCAACTTGGCCAGGCGGCGGGCGATCTCGGTTTTGCCGACGCCGGTCGGCCCGATCATGATGATGTTCTTGGGCGCGATCTCGTCGCGCAGCTCGGCCGGGACGTTCTGGCGGCGCCAGCGGTTGCGCAGCGCGATGGCCACGGCCCGCTTGGCGGGCCGCTGGCCGACGATGTAGCGGTCCAGCTCGGAAACGATCTCCCGGGGTGTAAAGTTGACGGCTTTCATAAGCGTAAATTTTCCTGTAGGGGCGGACCTTGCGCCCGCCCAATGCACGGTGGACGCGGGCGACCGCAAGGATCGCCCCTACGAGATCTCTTCGACCGTGACCTGGTCATTAGTGTAAATGCAGATTTCGCCGGCGATCTTCATGCCGGCCAGCGCGATCTCCTTGGCGCTCAACTCGGTGTGGCGCAGCAGGGCCCGGGCCGCGGCCAAGGCATAAGGCCCGCCGGAACCGATCGCGGTGATTCCGTCGTCGGGCTCGATGACGTCGCCGGTGCCCGAAACTGTGAAGGTCTTTTCCTTGTCGGCCACGATCAGCATGGCTTCGAGCCGGCGCAAGACCCGGTCGGTCCGCCAATCCTTGGCCAGCTCGACCGCCGCCCGAGTGAGGTTGTTGCCGTATTGCTCGAGCTTGGCCTCGAACTTCTCGAAGAGCGTGAAGGCGTCGGCCGCCGAACCGGCGAAACCGGCGATGACCTTCCCTTCCCGCATCCGCCGAACTTTGCGGGCGCCGGATTTCATGACCGTGTTGTTGAAGGAAACTTGGCCGTCGCCGGCGATGGCGACTTGATTGCCGCGGCGGACGGCGAGAATGGTGGTGGCATGGATCGTGGACGACAATGGATACTCCGTTTATTTTATCTGGAATTGTAACGTCTCCAAGTCAAGGGGGACTTGAAGAATTTTTTCTCAGGCCTTGGGATGGGCCTTGTCATAGACTTCCTGAAGCTTGTCGAAATTGACGTGGGTGTACTTCTGGGTGGTCGATAGGCTGGAGTGGCCCAGCAGCTCCTGGATGCCGCGCAGATCGGCGCCGCCCATCATCAAGTGGGTGGCGAAGCTGTGGCGCAGCATATGGGGCGTCACCTTTTTGGGCAGACCGAGCTTGGAGGCGTGCTTTTGCAGCATTCGAGCGACCACGCTCGGATTCACCGGCTTGCCCTGGACCCCGAGAAAAACGACGTCCTCGCAACCGGCCTGGATGGCGACGCTCACCCGAACCTCCAGGTAGCGCTCGATCGCCGCCGCGGCCTTGGCGCCGAAGGGCACGATTCGCTCCTTATTGCCCTTGCCTCGAACCCGGACCAGGGCCTGAGCCAAATCGAGGGCGGCCAGCCGTAGGGCGGTCAGCTCGCCGATCCGCAGCCCGCTCGAATAAAACAGCTCCAGGATCGCCCGGTCGCGCCGGGCCGAAAAATCCTCGCCCGCCGGGATCTCCATCAGCCGGAAGGCTTCGTCGACGTCGAGGAATTTGGGCAAGGCCTTGGGCACTTTGGGTGCCGAGAGCTCCAGCGCAACGTTGCGCTGCACCAGGCCCCGCTTGGCCAGATATTTATAGAAGCTGCGGAGGCTGGCGATCCGGCGGCCGAGCGAGCTGGGCTTCAAGCGGCCGTAAGCCTGGGCCAGGTAGGAGCGCAGCGGAAAGATCGTCAGGTCGAGCCAACGGACTTCGCCGGCCTCGACGCATTCGGGATGGCGAGCCTTCAGGTACTCGGTGATTTCCTGGAAATCGACGGCGTAGTTCCGCAGGGTGTGGGCCGAGCAGCGCTTTTCGGTTTTGAGATATGTAAGGAAGTCCTCGACGTGGCTCATGTGTCGCCCTCACCAGCGCCTCCCGTCATCCTGAGCGGAGCGAAGGATCTGTGACCACCCTGGTGGGTATGAGATCCTTCGCTCCGCTCAGGATGACCGGTGGCTCCCCCTCCCCAATGCCGTATCTCTTCCAAGGCAAGCTTCGCCAGCTCCTCGCGTTTGTCCTTCCGGGCCAAGGCTCGCGGCGCCTCGAAGAGGCCGAAATTGACGTTCATCGGCTGGAAATTCTCGGGCGAGGCCTGAGTGACGTGCCGGATCAAGGCTCCCAAGGCGGTCGCAGCCGAAGGCGCGGCCAAGGGCCGGCCTTCCAGCGCGGCATCGATGCTGAATCCGGCGTAGAGCCCCATCGCGGCCGATTCGACGTAGCCCTCGACGCCGATCATCTGGCCGGCGAGATAGAGACCGGGCCGGGCCTTCATCTCCAAACGCTCATTGAGCAGGAGCGGCGAGTTGAGGAAGGTGTTGCGATGCATGCTACCCAAGCGCACGAACTCGGCCCGGGCCAGGCCCGGGATCATGCGGAAGATCCGCTTTTGCTCGGGATACTTCATCCGGGTTTGAAAGCCGACCATGTTGTAAAGGCTGCCGTGAAGATCGTCCTGCCGGAGCTGAACCACGGCGTGAGGCCGCTGGCCGCTGCGCGGATCGGTCAGCCCGACCGGCTTCATCGGCCCGAAGGCCAGGGTGTCGCGGCCGCGCTCGGCCATCACCTCGATCGGCAGGCAGCCCTCGAAGAATTTGGCTTTTTCGAAGTCCTTGGTCGGAACCTTTTCCGCCTTCACCAGCTCGGCGACGAAGGCCTCGTACTCTTCGCGGTTCATCGGGCAATTGAGATAATCGGCCTCGCCCTTGTCGTAGCGCGAGGCCCGGAAGACGATATCGAGGTCGACGCTGTCGGCTTCAACGATCGGCGCGATGCTGTCATAGAAATAAAGCTGCTCCGCTCCGGTCATACCGCGGAGGGCTTCGGCGAGGGCGGCGCTGGTCAAGGGGCCGGTGGCGAGCAGAGCCGGCGGGCCCGGCGGCAGCGCCTCCAAGGTCGGGATCTCCTCGCGACGGATTTCAATATCGGGATGCGATTCCAAACGCTCGGTGATGAAGGCCGAGAAGCCATCGCGATCCACCACCAAGGCTCCGCCGCCGGGAACGGCGTTGCGGTCGGCCGCCTCCATCGTCAGCGAGCCCAGGACTCGCATCTCTTCCTTGAGCAGGCCGACCGCATTCTTCAAATCGGCGCCGCGCAGCGAATTGCTGCAGACCAGCTCGGCGCAACGGTCGGTCTGATGGGCTTCGCTGCGGCGCTGCGGCCGCATCTCATAAAGGCGCACTCGATGACCACGCTGAGCGAGCTGCCAAGCGGCCTCCGAGCCGGCCAAGCCGGCTCCAACCACGATCGCATCGGGACGCGAAGACATGGCGGCAATGTAGCGGAAAGCGCGCGCATTGTCATTCCGAGGAGCAAAGCGACGAGGAATCCCTGCGGAGTTTATTAGCGTCAATAAACCCCGCAGGGATCCCTCGCTTCGCTCGGGATGACACGCTGTAAATAAAAAAAGAGCCCCCGACGGGAGTCGGGGGCCCTAGGGGTTAAGAGGAGTGTGGGATATAGGGTCTAATTAAGATCTTTAGGGTGTACGCTCATCGAAACATCCTGGCAAGTCTTTTTAATTCCACCCATTTTGTACAGATAGCTTAACCGGTCCTCCCCTGCTTGGAAAGGCCGAATATCGAATTTTAGGCAGATCCCGAAAAAACGAAGGCCCTTCGTCGGCTTTTGGCCGAAAGAAGGGCCTTCTGGGGGTATGGGGTGTTAGGGAATCACTTTAAAAATCAGCGGCTTGCCCCATGCAAGCCGCTGACCTTGGATTACTTTTTCTTCCGACGGAGCAAGCCGTAGAAGAGTCCCGGCACCAGGATCGCGCCCAAGGGGAGCAATCCGTTAATGCTGGCGGCCGCCGGGTTCAGGCTACAACCGCTACCCTGGAGGGAGGGGAAGAAGCCGGGGCCGGGGGTCGGGTCGCAGACATCGCCGATGCCATCGTTGTCGGCATCCGCTTGGTCGGCGTTCGGCACCGTCGGGCAATTATCCTGGTCATCCGGGATACCGTCGCCGTCTTGGTCACCGACCACAGGAGGCCCAGGAGTCGGATCGCAGGCATCGCCCAGACCGTCGCCGTCGCTGTCTTTTTGATCCGGGTTCACGATGATCCGGCAGTTGTCGATCGGGGTGCCGTTCGAGCCGTCCGGGATACCGTCGTTATCCGAGTCGGGATCCTGGAAGTCCGGGGTGCCGTCACCGTCGGTGTCGACCGGGTCGGTGTTGGGATCGTCGTCGCCGGCCTCGTCGTCATCGTCGATGCCGTCGTCGTCCGAATCCTCGTCGCGGAAGTCCGGAGTGCCGTCACCGTCGGTGTCGATCGGGGGAGTGTTGACGTCGCCGTCGCCTTCCTCGTCGTCGTCATAGATGTTGTCGTCATCGGTGTCGGTGTCACCGGCGTCGGGCGTGCCATCGCCGTCGGTGTCGGTTCCTGGAGGGCCTTCGCCCGAATCCGGATCGGGGTTGCCGTCGAGGTTGTCGTCGCAGATGTTGTCGTTGTCGACGTCGCCGGCGGTGCAGATCGGATCCGGAGGCGTGGTCGCGTCGTCGGTGTTCGACGGGAGCGAGTCGCCCACGATGTTGGTCGCGATGACCCGGTAGCAATAGCTGGAGGCGTCATCGACCGAGTTGTCGAAGAAGGTCACCACGCTGCCGCTGCCGATGACGGCCGGGACGGTCGCGATGTCGCTGAAGGGGTTACCGGCGCTGCAGAGGCCGTCGGCCCGCTGCACGACGAAGTGGTCTTCGTTGTTGCTGGTATCGGTCCAGGTCACCTTGATCTGGTGCGGGCCGGTGGCGGTCGCATCCAGGTCGATCGGCGTCGTCGGGATCGTGCCGGGGATCGGCAAGGTCGAGGCGTCGTCGATGTTGCTGTAGGGCGAGTCGCCGGCCGGGTTGGTCGCCTTCACGCGGTAGCAGAACACGCTGTTCGCCGGCAGTCCCAGGTCATGGTACTGGATGCCGCCCGCCACGCCGGCGCTGGCCGGGAGGTTGGCGATCGGGGCGAAGGGGTTGCTATCGGCGCAGGCGCCGGGGGCCCGTTCGAGGACGAAGCCGGTCTCGTTATCCGAGGCGTCGACGAATTGGACGTCGATGCGGCTCGAGGTCACGCCGTCAGCCTGGAGGGTGATCGGAGCGATCGGCGGAACGCCCGGGACGGCCAAGGTGGTGGCGTCGTCGATGTTCGAGTAGGCGCCGTTGCCTTGGCTGTTGAAGGGCCGCACGCGGTAGCAGTACCGGGTGCTCGGAGTCAAGCCGGTGTCGTTGTAAGAGGTCGTGTTCGGGCCCAGCGGAACGGCCAGCTCGACGAAGCCGAGGCCGAGCTCGCAGGTCGGATGTTGCGACCGCTCGAGCTTGTAGCCCTCTTCATTGGTGGCGTTGTCGTTCCAGGTGATGTCGATCTGCGAGGAGCTGACCGCCACCGCAACCAAGTTGGTCGCGGGATTCGGCACCGAGCCCGGGACGCCGAAGGTGGTCGCATCGTCGGCGTTCGAGAAGTTGCTGGTGCCGACGGGGTTCTTCGCGCGGACTTTATAGCAGTACAGGGTGCTCGGGCTGAGTCCGTTGTCGACATAGGTCGTCACGTTGGCCGCGATCGAGTCGGTGAGGAAGACGAAGCTGGAGCAGTCTCCCTGCGAACGCCAGAGCTCGAAGCCGGTCTCGTTGTTCGAATTGTCGATCCAGTTCACGTCGATCTGGCTCGAGGAGATGGCCGTCGCGATCAAGTGAGTCGGGCTGCTCGGGACGTCGACCGGAGCCGTGAAGGTCTTGGCGTCGTCCTTGTTCGAGTAATCGCTGAACAGGAAGCCGCCGAAGAAGGCCCGGACCCGGTAGCAATAGGTCGTGTTCGAGGCCAGCGGAGGCGTGGGCGCGCCCAGATCCTGGTAAGTGGTCACGTTGACGCCGACCGTGCCGACCTCGTCGAAGGTCGCGTCGACCGCCGGGTTGGCGCAATCGAGGTCGGGATCGCCGCGCTCGATCTTATAGCCCATCTCGTTCGGGCAGTTGTCCACCCAGCTCAGGTTGATCTGGTGGGCCGAGACGGCCGTCGCGATCAAGCTGGTCGGAGGGCAATCGGTGCCGCCCGGCGTGGCCGTGGGCGTCGCCGTCGGGGTAGCCGTCGGAGTCGAAGTCGGAGTGGCCGTGGGCGTCGCCGTCGGGGTGGCCGTCGGAGTCGCGGTCGGAGTGGCCGTAGGCGTCGCCGTCGGAGGCGGCGTGCCTTCCAGCGTGCAAGTGCTGCTGCAATTGTCACCGTTGGCGGTGTTGCCGTCGTCGCACTCTTCACCGTCATCGAGGTTGCCGTCGCCGCAGAGCGGAGGCGTCGGGCGAGGATCCGGCGATCCCGTAGGGTCGCCGTGAGTCGTGATGGTGCCCGAGAATTCGGAGGTGTTGACGACGACTTGGCCGTCGACTTCCTCGGCCCGGGAGGCCAGGAGCGAGATCTTGACGCCGTCGACCAGGCCGGTGCCGGAGACGAGGGCGGTGAAGCTCTTGGTGGTGTTGATGTCGCCGGCCGGGAGGCTGACCTTGCTCAGGAAAACCTTGCCCTCGCCGTGCGAGTCGCCATCGCTGGCCTTGACGAAATAAATCTGGACCTCGGAGCCGGCCGGAGCGCGGCCCTCGATGAGGTATTGGTTGGTTCCGAAGGGATTGGAACGAACCATGCTCGGGAAATCGATGCAATCGTTGGGGCCGGAGTTGCAGGAGCCGGCCTCGGGGCCGGTCGGGCCGTCGGCCAAGATGTCGATGCCGAGGCCGCCGTTGCCGTAAATGCTGTTGTAACCCAAGTTGTTATAGCGGTTGGCAGCGCCGCCCACGACGGCGATACCGATGCCGCCGCTGTTGGCGATGTAGTTCTTCAGGGTGGTGGTGCCGCCGACTTGGTTGTTGGCGCCGTCGATGCGGATACCGACGCCGCCGTTGCCGTGGGAGCTGGTCGGAGAGGCCGACTCCTCGTTGGACTTGGTGGTGCCGATGTAGTTCTTGGAAAGCTTGTTGCCGTCGCCGGTCAGGACGACGCCGTCGGAAGCGCTGGCCACGACGGTGCTTTCGAAAAGGCTGTTGTTGTTGCCGTTGATCTCGATACCGACGTTATTGCCGTCGTTGCTGCCGGCAACCAGCTTGCGGCCGACCTGGAGGCGACCGAGCTTGTTGTTGTTACCGTTGACGCAGATACCCTTGCCGCTCGAAGAGATGATGTTGAGGTTGTAGATCTCGTTGCCGTTGGATTGGATGTCCAGGATACATTCATCGGCGCTGATCCGAGAATCGTTGGCTTTCAGCGTGACGTCGACCCCATCGGTACCGTCACGGCCCACGATCTTGATCTTGCCTTGGCAGCTGGAAGGAATCACCAGCGGACCGTCGACCGTGATCACCTTGCTGTCGGGGTGGCTGGTGCTCCATTTGTCGAAGACGATGGTGTCGTCGCCGGCGGCGGAGCAGGAAACTTCGATCGCCTTACGGAGCGTTTGCTCCTGATAGGTGCAACCCGAGTTTTGGCAGAGGTCATAATTGTTGGGCGGACTATAGGTGGCCGCTTGGACCTTACCCGCGATCAGCGGGGCAAAAAACAGACTGAGGAGCAAAAACAGGCGTTTTGGGGTCTGGGTCATAATGAACCTCTTCAATAGACGAATGGGGTTGCATTGTGTGCTTTTACACTGCGTTCCTGTGTATCGACGGGGTCGGTGATTAGTTGCTTTGGAAAGAATAAAAGTTTTTTTGTCGCAACCTATGGACCTGGGCCTCGATAAATAGGGCAATTCCTGGGGATCCAGGAAGCTAAAAAGAAGTACAAAAATTTGTTCCGATTTTTAATCTAATCTCTGCGGGGGCACAGCCGAAGGAGTTTGGCTATGACCCCAGTTACCCCCCGCACGTCTGCTCCGGCTGATGCCGGTCTTCCTCAACAAGACGCTTCCATCCCGGCCCAAGACGCCGGAGCTTCGGCCGATGCCGGTCCGGCGGCGGTCCTTCAGGATCCCCCTCAAACCATCGTTTTTGGCCGCGCCTCGGTCGGCGCCGCGGATCACGGCGGACGCAACGGCGCTCCCTTCGCCTATCAATCGATCGGCCAATTCGGCGATTGGATCAACCTGGAGGCCTCGGTCGGCCTGCTCCGGGACCTTAATAGCGGTCCGGCCCGCTTCCGCCTCGGCGGCAGCCTCGGTTACAACCGGATGAACGGCGGCGAGAACGTCTCGGGCAGCCACATCAATACCTTGACTTTGAATCCCCGAGCCGAGCTCGACATCAGCCGGCTCCTTCAGGTCGGCCCGGTGAGCTTTCTCCCCCGCCTGGGCCTCGAAGTCGGCCTGGGCTACGGCTTCGGCAGCAGCACCGTCGACGGCGGCTTTCAAATCCACGACCAGTCCGGCTTTGCCGTCATTCCCCGGATCGACCTCGGCGTCCTCGACGTCCGCCTGGGCAATTTGGCGGTAGGCCTGGGAGCTTACGTCTCCTCCCCCGCCGTTTTCGGCAACGAACATAACAGCGCCTTCCTCTCGGTCGGCGGCCAGATGACCTTCTATACGCCTTTCGAAACCCGCACCGTGGTCGAGGAGGCCTGCTCGGCCGACCGCCGCGGCGACCTGGTCCGGCGCATCCACCTCCTCCAGAGCGAAAGCGCCCAGCTCCGCGAGGAGAACACCACGACCGCCTCCTTCCTGGAAGGCATCCACTCCCAGCTGCTCCAGCAAGGGGTGTCGGACGACGACCTGCGCAGCAACATCCGCAGCGGCCTCGTCGCCCACATCGAAAACCTCCAATCCGGCGAAAACCCGCTTCCGCGGGCCGACATCATCGCCCAGCTCCGCCGGCTCTACGGCAATTACCTGCGCAACCGCAGCGAAAACCCGGTCACCGACCCGGCCGAGCGCCAGCGCCTGGCCCGCGAGCAATTCCCGGACGACTTCGATCCGTCGACCGCGGAAAACCGCACGGCCGCGGCCCAAGCCATCTTTCCCGACGACTTCGACCCCTATGCCTTCCGCACGGTGGAGGAAGTCTCGGTTCCCGAGCCCCTGCCGCAGGATTGCGACGGCCTCGAGGACCTTCGGACCCGACTCGAGGACGAGCGGGCCGACCTCCGCGAGCAGCGCGGCCTGCTCGAAGGCCTCACCCGGATGGGACTCACCCGTTTGGGCGTGCCGACCAGCTCGGCGCCCAACCTCATCCGGGCGATCACCCGGCTCTCGGAGATCCATTTCATCACCGCCCGGCCCCAAGGCGCCCCCGACCGGGTCAGCGTCTCGGCCTCGGACATCGCTCCGCTCAACGCGGCCGCCGATGCCTGGGGACGCGACCACCGCGGCGAAGTCCGGCCCCAGACCGAGATCGACGCGGCTTTCCGAGCGATCTTCCCGAGAACCCGCCGGGCTCCGACCGACACCACGCCGAACCGGGCCGAGGAATACTCGCCGGCCCTCGAGGTCATCCGCCAGATCTCCGAGACCCTCCGCTCGCCCGAGATGCGCGGCGCCCACTTCTACGTGGTGGGCCACACCGACAGCCGCGGCGACGACGCGATGAATCAACGGCTCTCGCTGCGCCGGGCTCAGGCCATCCGCGACGCCTTGATCTTCTATGGCGTCGATCCGGAGATGATCACCCCGCTCGGCCGCGGCGAATCCCAGCTGGTCTACTACTATGACCAGCCCGCCGGCGGACGGGGCGACGTCCATCGGGTCCAGCAAGCCGAGGTCCGGATGCTGAACACCGACGGCGTCCGTGGCACCGCCCTCCAGGACGAGATCCGGGGCCGCCAGGCCGTCAACCGCCGGATCGAGATGTTCATTTGCATGCCGAATACCCGGGACGAGACCTGCACCCAGCTCGACGCCGAGATTCGGGCCTCCAGCTCCCCTCGCACCGAGGGCAGCGCCGAGACCCGTTCGGCCGGTGGAGTGGTCACCTCGGTCGTGATCCCGGAAGAAACCTCCCGCCGCCGGAGCGGAAGCACCCGGCGGGAGCGCCCCGCCGAGCGGCCGGCCACTGAGCGGCCCGATGCGGGGGGAACCGACGCCGGCCGGCCGGACATGGACTTTACCGGCGGAGCCGAGCATCAGTAAATTTCGGCATTGAATTCCACGGGTTAGGGGCCGGGTCGGAAAGGTAGTGTGGCGCTGTCCGACCGGCCCAGGTCCCTAGCCCTTTTTAAATGAAGTCGTGGGGCACAACCACAATCCACCTTCGCACCCTTCTTTTTGGCAGCCCCAAAAGGCCCGGCCACCCTTTTTCTTTTTTTTCCGCAACTTAAAAAACGCCCTCGCGATAAACGTTTCGACGTAAGTCACAGTCGATAAAATTTTTTTCAATTTTCTCGTGAAGAGGAGATTTGGTTATGACAGCGCCAACCAAACCTACCGCCTCCGCCAGCGTTTCCGCGGATGCAAATGTTACTCCCCCTGCCGCCCCGGCGGCTGCTCCCGAAAAGAAAGACGCGGCTGCCCAAGCCGATCCCAAGCGATTTGAATGGCGCTTCGAGCTCGGTTTCGGGCCGGAGATCCAAGGCGGACGCAATGGCGGCCTCTTCGGAATCGACAACATCTCCCAATGGGGGGATTACAAGCATTTCAACCTGGGCGGCTCCCTGATGCACGACATCGTCGGCAGCACGGTTCGCTGGCGCGCGGGCGGTTTCCTGAACTGGGACTCCTCCTTCGGGAACGAGAACACCGGCGGCAGCAACCTCCATCAGCTGACCATCGGTCCCCGGACCGAAGTCGACTGGAGCCGGGTCTATAAGGGCGGCCTCTGGAACGTCGTTGAAGGCCCGGGCGTCGTCGGCCTCTACGCCGGTCTCGGCTACGGCTGGGGCACCACCAACGTCGACGGCGGCTTCCAGCTCCACTCGCAGAGCGGCCTGGCCACCGCGGTCGGCGCGGACGTCAACCTGCTCCGCTTCAACGTCGGCAATGTCGCGATCGACCTGGGACCCCGCTTCCAGACCACCTCGATTTACGGCGACGACTTCAACAACGCCGGCTGGAACATCGGCGGCTTCCTCGCCGTCCGCCCCTCGACCCGCAAGCTGGTCGAGACCAAGGAAACTTGCGACGGCGCCAAGCGCTCGATCGACTCCTACGTGACCAACATCGCCGAGCTCCGCGCCAGCAACACCAAGATCAAGGCCGACCTCGACCAGCTCAAGAACGAGCTCGGTTCCGGCTCCGATCCGCTCACCACCCCGCAAATCCGCGATGCCCTCTTCTATCGCGAGGTTCGGCTGGCCCTGGTCAAGGGCGGTTCCGACGAGAAGCAAGTTCGCGAGGCGATCAAGAAGGCTTTCTTCGCCAAGAAGGAAGGCAAGTCCGACGCCGACGCCGATGCCCTCATCCTGGCCACCGTCAAGGATCTCAAGAAAGAGACCCTCGATGCCGCCAAGGCTTCGGCCAACGAAAAGTATCCCGAAGGCTTCGACTTCTGGGCCAAGATCCCGGGCGACCCGGTTCCGACCGAGCTTCCGCCCAACGTCAAGGACCTGGAATGCCACGAGCTCGACCAATGGATCGAACGCCTGCGCAAGGAAGAGATCCAGCTCAACCGCCGCAACGAGGCTCTCATCCAGAAGTTCGACACCGCGGTCCTGGTCGACGCGCTCAAGGATCTCCTGGGCAAGAACGTCGAGGTCTTGGAGAAGATCCACGGCTTCACCCTGGACATCATCCAACCCAACTTCATCCTGGCCAAGCCGACCGATGCCGACGTCAAGCGTCTCGAAGAGTACGTCGCCAAGAACGGCGGCAAGACCCTCGACCCGAAGGATTCGGAGCTGATGAAGATCGCCAAGCCGGTCTTCGCCCTCACCGACTTCGAGCTCGAGAACATGAAGGACGTCGCCGACAAGATGAACGGCCTCAAGAGCCCGTCGGCCACCCGCCACGACAAGGTCGATCCCAACGAGGACAAGAGCAAGTACGAGTGGATGAAGAAGGTCACCTGGAGAATCGAAGGCCACACCGACGCTCAAGGCAGCCCCGAGAACAACCAAAAGCTCTCCGAGCGTCGCGCCAAGTGGGTCGAGCTCCTGCTCATCGGCTTCGGCGTCGACAAGGGCCGCCTGAAATCGATCGGCTACGGCGAAGACCGCCTGGCTGTTCCGGAGAAGGGCTCCTATGCCCAAATCCAGACCGCCCAGACCAAGAATCGCCGGGTTATCATCCGCTTCGAAGGCGAGCTCACCTCGGCCCCGCTCCATTCGCAAACGACGACCACCAACGTCAATCCGAACAAGGAGCCGCCGGAAGGCGAGCCGAAGGAAGGCGACAAGAAGGCTCCGAAGGCTCCGGCTCCCAAGGGCAATCCGACCCCGGCCCCGGCGCCCAAGGCTCCGGCTCCGACCCCGGCTCCCAAGGCCGGCAAGGACAAGGCCGACTGGTAAGCCCAGGCCGAAATATCATTCAAATAAAAACCCCGCGACCCACGCGGGGTTTTTTATTAGGGATGGATCATGCTTCCCTCTTGATAGGTCTCGGCGGCTTGGCTCTTCTCGCGGCGGGATGCTCCGGCGCAGCGCTTTTTGCCAGGAAGCCCACTCGCTGGTCCTCAACCAAGAGGACCGCTTCCCGGGCCGCCTCCCTGGCCCAGTCCATGAGATGGGCCACGCCGTTCACTACACCCGCTTCAAAAACTCCGAGGAATGGGATCGACGGGCCTTGGAGCGCGCGACTCGCGATCCCGACCCGGAAGTTCGCCGCATCGCCGAGCGGAAGCTTCGCTGAGAAAATCGAAGGCGATTGCTTGGCAACGGCTTTGAAATCCCCCCTGCCCCCCTTTTTCAAAGGGGGGAAAGATAGTAAAGGCCGGCTAAACTTGCCTTAACCTTCCGCGGCCTGAGCCGCGGACTCCAATGATTTCTGATAGCCGCACTCTTTGTTGGGGCAGACGACCCGATTGCCTTCCTTCTTGGTGTATTTCTGCAGGAGGTAGGGCGAAGCGCATTGCGGACAGGCCTCGGGCAAGGGCCGGTCCCAGAGGGCAAACTTGCAGTTGGGATAGCCGGTGCAGCCGAAGAAAGACTTGCCGCGCTTGGTCTTGCGCTCGCTCAAGGGCTTGCCGCAATCCGGGCAATTGACCCCGATCGGGATCGCCTTGGTCGACTTGCACTCCGGGTAGCGGGTACAGGCCAAAAACTCGCCGAAGCGGCCGCGCTTCACCGCCATCGGGGCGCCGCATTTTTCGCAAACCTCGTCGGTGGTCTTCTCGGCCGCGGCCTTGTAGGCCCCGCCTTCGCGCTGGACTTCCTTGGTATTTTTGCACTCGGGATAGCCGCTGCAGGCCAGGAACTCGCCGTGTCGGCCCCACTTCACCACCATCGGCTTGCCGCACTTCTCGCAGCTCAGGTCGGTGGCGATCTCCTGGCGCTTCAGGTCCTTCATGTCGACCTTGGCCTTCTCCAGCGTCTCGGAGAAAGGCTGATAGAAGTCCTCGAGGGTGGCGGTCCAGCTCCGCTTGCCCTCCTCGACCTCGTCGAGCTCCTCCTCCATCTTGGCGGTGAACTCGATATTCAGGATCTTGGGGAAATGGGCGGTCAGCAGGTCGTTGACGATCGTGCCGAGCTGGGTCGGACGAAATTTGCCCTCGATCTTTTCGGCGTACTTCTTGTCCTGGATGACGCTGAGGATCGAAGCATAGGTCGAGGGCCGGCCGATGCCCTTCTCTTCCAGCTCCTTGACCAGTGAGGCCTCGGTGAAGCGCGGCGGCGGCTGGGTGAAGTGCTGCTTGCCGTCGAGGCCCAGGAGCTTGAGAGTTTCGCCCTCTTTGAGGTCGGGCAGCTGCGCCGACTCTTCGTCCTCTTCGGCAACCTTCTCCTGCTCGTCGTAGCCTTCCATATATACTTGGGTAAAACCGGCGAACTTGAGGATGGACCCGGTGGCCCGGAACAGGGCCGGGCCGGCCTCGATGTTGAAAGTCGTCTGGTCGTAGATTGCCTGGCTCATCTGGCAGGCGACGAAACGTTTCCAGATCAATTCATAGAGCCGGAACTCGTCGCGGCCGAGGAAAGGCTTGACCCGGCTGGGCTCGAACTCGATCGAGGTCGGCCGGATCGCTTCGTGGGCGTCTTGGGCGGCCTTCTTGGTCTTGTAGATCCAGGGCGAGGCCGGCAAGAAGGCGGGGCCGTACTTCTGGGCGATGTATTCCCGGACCTGGCCGACCGCGTCCTCCGACAGGCGGGTCGAGTCGGTGCGCATGTAAGTGATGAGGCCGACCGGATCGCCGTCCTCCAGCTCCACGCCTTCATAAAGTATCTGGGCCAAGGTCATCGTCTTCTTGGCGCTGAAGCCGAGCTTGCGAGCCGCTTCCTGCTGGAGCTTGCTGGTGACGAAGGGCGCGATCGGGTTGCGTTTGCGCTCACGGCGGACGACTTCCTTTAAAACGAAGGGAGCCTTTTCCACTGTGGCCTTGATGTCGTCGACGATTCCTTGGTTGCCGAGCTCGGCCTTCTCGCCCTTCCATTGGGCCAGCTTGGCCAAGAAAGCCGGCGGCAAGGAGCCTTCGAGGTTGGCGGTCAGCGACCAGTACTCGACGGGAACGAAGGCTTCGATCTCCTTCTCGCGCTCGCAGACGATGCGAACCGCCACCGATTGAACCCGGCCGGCGGAAAGTCCCCGCTTGACCTTCTCCCAAAGGATGGGGCTGATCTTGTAGCCGACCAGGCGGTCGAGGATGCGCCGGGCCTGCTGAGCATCGAAAAGATGGGAATCGAGCTCGACTGGATGCTGGATGGCCTGCTGGACCGCTTTCTTGGTGATCTCATTGAAGAGCACCCGGTGGACGGTCACCCCGCCGGCTTTCTTCTTGCCCAGGCCCTTGATTTCGTCGGCGATATGCCAGGCGATGGCTTCGCCTTCGCGGTCGGGGTCGGTGGCGAGAAAGACCTTTTCGGACTTTTCGGCGGTCTTGGTGATCTCGTCGAGGACCTTCTTCTTGCCCTTGATCACGACATAGGTCGGCTTGAAGTCCTTTTCGACCTCGACCCCCAACTTGGAAGTGGGGAGGTCCTTGACGTGGCCGACCGAGGCCCGAACCACGTAGTCCTTCCCGAGATATTTTTCGATCGTCTTGGCTTTTGCCGGCGACTCAACGATGACCAAAGATTTTGCCATACACTAATCTAAAGTAATCTTTAGGTTTTTGACAACAACTCCCGATGGGCCGGATGAAGGCCGAAGCATTTGCCCGGCATCTCCTCCAGCCACCCCTCTAAAACCAGGCCTTGCAGCAGGCCAATGACCTGAGCCGTGGCTAAATGGCTCATGGCGGCGATTTTGTCAATGTGTGCCGGCTGGAAGCCTATGATTTTCAATATGTTATACTCTTCGGGGGAGAGGCGGCCGAGGCTTGGCGCCGACTTCGAGACGGCCGCCGGGGAGGTCTTCCGGCTGGACGGAGGAGGCTGCAATCCCAAATCGACCAAGATCTCCTCCGGGTCCATCAAGAGCTTGGCTCCCTGTTGGATCAGGCGATGACCGCCGCGGTTATTGGGCGAAGCGGCGCGGCCGGGCACCACATAGATGTCGATGCCGAGGTCGAGCGCAAAATCGGCCGTGATCAGGGCCCCGCTTTTCTCGGGAGCCTCCACCACGACCAAGAGATCGGCCAGGGCGGCGATCAGTCGATTGCGCTGCGGGAAATGCCAGGGCGCCAAGGGCGTTCGAGGCGCCAACTCCGACACCAGCAAACCCTGGCTCAGAATGTCCCGAGCCAGCGGCCGATGCCGGGGCGGATAGATCTGATCCAGGCTCGAGCCAAGGACCGCCACCGTCGCCAAGCCGGCGTTCAAGGCCGAGCGGTGGGCCATTCCGTCGATGCCGATGGCCAGGCCGCTCACGATGACCGGGGAGCAAGGCCGAAGCCCGATGATCAGCGACTCACAGTAGCGAAGAGCCTCGACCGTCGCGTGTCGGGTCCCGACCACCGCGATCCAAGGCCCGGCCTGCTGGAGCAAGGCGAGCTCTCCACGGAAATAGAGGCCCGTCGGCGGATCGGCCAAACGGTTCAGCTTGGCGGGAAATCGCGGATCGCCGGCGGCAAAAAAATCCATGCCTGGAGATCAGCAAGTACCGGGCCAAAAAGAGCGGGGCTAAAGCCCCTCGCTACGAAAGTAGCCAGTTGCTTTAGCCCCGCCTCTTCTTAAATCCTAAAATCAGTGAGAAGGATGGGAGGGCATGGTCTCACCGCTGCGGGAGACCTCGGAACCGGAGCCGCCGGAGCCGCCGCTCGGCTTGACCGCGCCACCGTCGACCCGCTCCTTAAGCTCTTTCCCCACTTTGAAAAAGGGGAGCTTCTTGGGCTGGACCTCGATCGACTCGCCGGTGCGAGGATTGCGCCCGGTATAGGAGCCGTAATCCCGGTTGACGAAACTGCCAAATCCGCGAATTTCAATACGATCTCCGCGGACCAACGCCTCGGTCATCGAATCGAAAACCAAATTGACGACTTCCTCGGCCCGTTTTTTCGGGACATTGCCTTTTTCCGAAATAATTTCAATAAGTTCGGATTTATTCATGGCATCCCCCTTCCTTCCAGAAATTCCATGAAACCGCTTAACCCCCGAGAATTACTTTAAAAATACCAGGCCACTCCAGAAGCGGTCAACACTTAAATCATTTGGTATTTTTAAAGGATTCGCCGGCTTAGCCAAGATAGTAACTGATCGGTTACAAAAATGAGGGGCCCGCAAAGTCATATCAGGCCGGCATTTGCGCCGAACGGAAAAGCACGCGGCAATTTCCATCGACAGCGCCGGAGCCATGATTTAGAGCCGAGAAAAATCGCCTCCGTAGCTCAGGGGATAGAGCAGCGGTTTCCTAAACCGTTGGTCGCATGTTCGAATCATGCCGGAGGCGCCAGTGCACGATGGATTGAACACATGAGCACTGTCATCCTGAGCGGGGCCCCGGTCGAACGCCGCGAGGTTCGAGTGAGACCGGGGGGAAGGATCTGCGACCTACCAAGGAACTGTATAAAACAAGGCCCCTTCGTGTCTTCGGAGGGATTCCGTAGAAACGAAGGAGCTTAGAGCTTTCAAGAACCTTGGGCAGTCGCAGATCCTTCGCTTCGCTCAGGATGACGAGTCCCCCGGATGACAACGGTTTGCCAAACCGTTGCCCGCATTTCGAATCCTGCCGGAAGCACTAGTTTTAAAATCGGTCTTCGCCTTTCATCGCCGCCAATTTATTTCGAATAGAGCCTGGAGTCGGACTTGCTCCTCCAGGCTCCATGAATTTTCGCCTTCTCCCCTCCTCCGAGCTCGAACCGCAAATCCAACCTGAATTTTGGGAGCTGCTCGCCGCCGGTCCTCGACCCTTCGCGGCCAGCACAGTCCCGATCCCGCCCCCAAAACCGCCGGCAAGCTCGGCGCAGCACGCTTTCTTCGAACGCATCCTGCCCTACGCCCTGGAAACGCAAGCCATGACCGGGATCCCGGCCTCGGTGACGATGGCTCAAGCGGCTCTCGAATCGGGCTGGGGCAAACATGCCCCGGGAAATAATTTCTTCGGCATCAAGGGCCGCGGACCGGCGGGGAGCCAGAAGCTTTGGACCCGTGAATTCAGCGGCGGACAGTGGCGCCGAACGCTTGCCGACTTCCGCCGCTACCACGATCCGGTGGAAAGCTTCCTCGATCACGCCCTGGTCATCTCCGAAGGCCGCTATCTGAAGCACGCAATGCAGCACACCGGCTCGGCCAAGGAGTTCGTGCGAGCCCTCCAATCGGGAAAAGCCAAATACGCCACCGATCCCGACTATGAAAATAAGATCCTGGGGTTGATTTCGCGCTACGGCTTGGAACGTTACGACATGGGAAAGCCTCATGCCTGATCCATCACCTTTTCTTTCCGAAGGCGAGATCGAAGCCCGGATTGATGAAATGCCGGAGCTCGCCTTCTTCCGCTCCAACCCCGCGCCGCTGATCATCTTCCGCTCCCGGCCCAGCCGGCAGGACCCGGTCTTCGAAATCCAGCTGGCCTTCGATTTGGGCGACCGGCTGGAAACCTACCAATGGCTGTGGATCGACGCCTTGGAGGGACGGGTCCTGAAAAGGATCCCCGAATATCCGTGACGGGCCTGAAGGCCCTTGCTACAGGAAATCCATGAAGGCGCTGAGACACCTTTTTCTTGATGGTTTGGCGTTGCTGCTTCTCCTGCCAAGCCCCAGCCCGGCGGCCGAGCCCCTACCCACTCTGGAGCTCGTGAAAAAATTGATCGAGATCGACACCAGCAATCCGCCGGGCAAGGAAAAAGCGGCGGCCGACTTCCTCCGCGACTACTTGGCAAGCTTCGGAATCGACGCCGAGGTCCTCGAATCGGCGCCGGGACGAGGCAACTTGGTGGCCCGGCTCCGCGGCAGCGGCGAAAAGCCGGCCCTCTTGCTGCTCGGGCATCTCGACGTCGTCCCGGCCGAAGCCGGTGATTGGCAAAGCCCGCCTTTCCGGCCGGCGGTCCGCGAGGGCTATCTTTACGGCCGCGGCGCTCTCGACATGAAATCGCTGGTGGCCTTGGAGGTTCAAGCCTTCATCCAGGCCCACCGCGAGGGCAAGCTGAAGGGCGATTTGGTCTTGGCCCTGACCGCCGACGAGGAGGCCGGAGGAAAATTCGGGGCCCAATTCCTGATCGATCGTCACTGGGAAAAGGTCCGCGCCGACTTCGTGCTCAACGAAGGCAGCGTCGGACAAGACCGCGACGGCATGCATCTCTATCCGATCCAAGTGGCCGAGAAGGGCGTGGCCTGGACCCGTCTCAAAGCCAAAGGCAGCTCCGGCCACGGCTCGATGCCCGCCCAGGACAATGCGGTCGCCTTCCTGCTCACCGCCATGGAGCGCTTGACCGCCAAGGCTCCGCCGATCCGCAAGACCGAGATCAGCGCTGAATTCCTCCGGCGTGTGGCCGGCCATCAGAGCTTTCCCCGCTCCTTCCTGATGCGGCACCTCTTTTCACCGCCGATCCGCTGGCTGGCCGACACCGTCTTCGCCGACAAAATCGCCAGCGACAAGGTGCTCAACGCCATGCTGCGCGACACTTTGGTTCCCACGGTGCTTCAAGCCGGGTTCAAGACCAACGTGATCCCCAGCGAGGCGGTCGGTGAGATCGACGCCCGGCTCTTGCCCGGCCGCAGCCCCGAGGATTTCCTGGCCGAGATTCGAAAGCGGCTCGAGGGCCTGCCGGTCGAAGCTGAGCTCTTGCAACAAAATCCACCCAACGCCTCGCCCTTCGACACGCCTTTCTTCCGCGCTTTCGAGAAGGCGATCCGCGAAGCCGACGATCAAGCCCTGGTCCTTCCTTTCATCTCGCCCGGAGCAACCGACTCTCGTTTCTTTCGGGAGAAAGGCATCGTCGCTTATGGCTTGATTCCCCTCTTATTGAAACCTTCCGATTTGGCGGGGCTGCACGGGAAGGATGAAAGAATTCCGGTCGCGGAGCTGGAGCGCGGAGAAAAAATTTTGCATCGCGTGGTGCAGGAAATGCTTCATTAGATGCAATCTGGCAAGGAGGACGCTTCGGTGCAGGCATTGGCCCGATAGATCAAACGGAGGGTCGAGGCATTGATCCGCGTCTCGGCCGGCAGTCCGGCCGCCGCGAAGTTGTCGGCCGTGAACTGGACTCCGTCGAGCAGCTGGATTTCGAAAAAGCCCCGATCGTCGCCGGCCAGGCCGAGAAAGGCCGGAAGCGGCAAGGTCTCTCCCAAATAATGCAGGAGTCCGTTGCCGAAGCCGGCATGGCCCGAAGTCGGCGAAAGACCGGCTCGCAAGCCGTAGCCGAGGCCGCCTGAAATGAAGCAGGAAGCCGGGGTGAAGTGGGCCGCCGCGCCTTCGCCGGTGACCTCAAAGCAGCCGAGCCTTTGGGGCCGCTCTTCGACCGGAACCTCTGCGAAAGCGCTCTGCAATTGACCCAAGATCCGATCGCGGGCCTGGCTCAAGAAAGAGACGTAGAAGGTCCGCTGCTCGGCCGCGTTGCGAAACCGGGCGCCGCGCAGTGCCTCGGCGGCCTCGCCGCGCAGGAGATAGTCGCCCGGATGGAGCTGGCTCAGGTCGACGGTCGCCAGGGCCTCGCGCTGAATGTTGGGAAACTCGTTGGGGCTTATCACGCGACCGCTGCGCATCGCGCGGGTCACTGCCTCGAGGACGGACATATCGCCTCCTAATAAGGCCCCCAATGGTGGATTTTCGCTTATATCGCCCGGCGCCGCCGGAGGTTGCTAAAGAATAACGCCCCCGCCAACCCCAAGCCGAGCAGGCTCCAGCCGCCCGGCGAAGGGCTTCCGCTTTGCACGGCCTGCAGCTGGCAACCGCCGCCGGCAATCGGGGGAACCCCCGGAACCGTCGGGAGAGCGTCGCAGGCGTCGCCGAGCCCATCGTCGTCGGTGTCAATTTGGTCGGGGTTGGCTGCGCTCGGACAATTGTCGATGGACCCATCGACCCCGTCGCCGTCATCATCATGGAAAGGCGGTTCGATGATGGCCTCGCAAGCATCGCCGATTCCGTTTCCGTCAGAATCGACCTGCTCGGGATTAATCACCGTGGGACAATTATCCTCTCCGTCGGGAACTCCGTCGCCATCGATATCGCCCGGCTGCGGCGTCGGACTGGGCGTCGGCGTCGGCACCGGCTGGCAGGCCGGATCGGCGCTGCAATCAGCATCGGCGCAATCGACGTCCGCGTCACTGTCATCGCTCACACCGTTGCTGCAATCGTTCTCCTCGGCGTCGCAAGCATTGCCGATGTCGTCGCCATCGGTGTCTTCTTGGCCGGGATTGGAAACCGCCGGGCAGTTATCGACCCCGTTGACCTCGCCGTCGCCGTCACCGTCCTGGCAATCGTTGCTGGCCGAGCAGTCGGAGTCGGCGCAATCGACGTCGCCATCGGTATCGTCACTCACCCCATTGGCGCAATCGCCCTCCACCGAATCGCAGGCATTGCCGATACCGTCGCCGTCGGTCTCTTGCTGGCCGGGATTGGAAACCAAGGCGCAGTTGTCGGTCCCGTTGGCCACGCCATCGCCGTCATTGTCGCCGGCAGGATTGGTGCAAGCCGCGTCGGCCGAGCAATCGCTGTCCAGGCAATCGATGTCGCCGTCGGTGTCGTCGTTGAAGCCGTTGTTGCAAGCGCCTTCGGTCGTATCGCAAGCATTGCCGACCCCGTCGCCGTCGGTTTCCTCCTGGCCCGAATTGGCCACGGCATCGCAGTTGTCCACCACATTGGGCACGCCGTCGCCGTCGTCGTCGATGCAGTTGGCCGCGGCCGAGCAGTCGCTGTCGGCGCAATCGGCGGCGGCATCGGTGTCGTCGCTGGTGCCGTTGTCGCAGTCGTCTTCCACGGTGTCGCAGGCGTTGCCCGCGCCGTCATTGTCGGTGTCCTGCTGGCCGGGGTTGGAGACCGCCGGGCAATTGTCGGAGATGTCGGGAGTCCCGTCACTGTCGCCGTCGACGCAGTTCGAAGCCAGGGCGCAATCCGGATCGGCGCAATCGACGAGGGCATCGGTGTCGTCGGTCACGGTGTTGTCGCAATCGTTCTCCAGGATGTCGCAGGCATTGCCATTGCCGTCGCCGTCGGTGTCTTCCTGGCCGGCGTTGGACACTTCGGGGCAGTTGTCGGTCCCATTGGTCACCCCATCGCTGTCGCCATCACCGCTCGGATCGACGCAGGAAGGATCGGCGCTGCAATCGTCGGTGTCGGCGCAATCGACCAACAAGTCGCCGTCGTCGTCATCGAGGTTGTTGCAGATCTCGGGCTGAATGCAGGCCGGGTCGGCATCGCAGTCGGCATCGTCGCAATCGACATCGTTATCGTCGTCGTTGTCGGTCGAGTCGTCGCAGATCTCCTGGCAGCTCGGCAAAGAGCTGCAGTCGGAGTCCTGGCAGTCGACGTCGCTATTGGCGTTGTCGTCGATGTCGTTGGTGCAATTCTCATCATCGTCGTCGATGGTCAGCTCGGCCGCCGCCGGATCGCCGAGGGCAGCACCGCCGACCGGGTTCTGCAGCAACAGATCCACTGTCTCGTTGGATTCGAACTCGTCGTCGTCAACGATGGAGATATCGAATGTCTTGCTGCCCATTTCGCCGTCGGCCCAAGTCAGGGTGTCGGCCGCCAGGCCGTAGTCGCCGGGTTGGGCGGCGGAATCGTCCTGGGTCGTGTAGTCGACGCTCACTTCGCCGCCGGCGCCGCCGACGCGGTTGACGGTGATCGTGACGGTTCCGTCGCTCTCCTCGGCATCGTAGGTGTCGGAGCTGAACTGGAGGAGGCCGGGCTGTTCGGCCAAGAAGAGATCGATGGCGTCGTTGGCGTCAACCCCCGGCGCCAGCAAGTCGGTGGCTTCGCTTTCGTAGACGACGAAGCGCCCGGCCGCGTCGACCTGGGCCGGTCCCGAAGCCCCGTCGGCCTCGCCGGTCCCGTCGATCTTGGGGCTCATCAGGTAGTTCAGGTTCAGCGCCAGGTTGCGGAGAATGACGTCGGTGCTGCCGGCGAAGGTGGTTCCGGCGACCAGATCATCGGCGCTGGTGGTGAAGGCGATGTAATTCCCGTCGGAGCTCAGATCCGGCGAGAAGGAGCCGCCCGAACCGCCCTCGAGGCCGTCCGACCGGAGGCTGACCAGGCTGAGGTCGCCGATGGGGAAAATCCTCAAGTAGACCTGGGTGGTAAAATTGTTGTCGGTGATCGTCAGATCGCTGGCTTGGCTATCAAAGGCGATCTTGGTGCCGTCGGCCGAGATCGTCGGATTGATCGAGATCGCATTGCCGGCGCTGGTTCCGGTGGTGTCGACGCTGAGCAAGGTATTGGTACCGGCGGTCCAAGCGAAGACGTCGCGGCTGCCGTTGCCGTCGGAGATCCCGGCGACCAAGTCGGTCGCGAAGCTCTCGTAAGCCACCACCGTGCCGGTGGCGTTGATGACCGGATTGTCCGATTGGCCGTTGCCGCCGTCGTCGCCGGAGCTATTGCGGCTAATCATGGTGATGGCGCCGGAGGAACGTTCATAGAGAAAAATATCTTCGTCGAAATCGGTCGCATCCTCGATGCCCGAAACCAGATTGTTCGCCGAGCTGACGAAAACGACGAAATTCCCATCGGCGCTGATTTTGGCCTTGCTCGAAGTGCTGTTCGCCGTGTTGTCGGTGGGTCCGCCGGCTTTCATGCTGACAAGCGTGATCGTGTCGCTGGCGACATCATAGAGGAAGATGTCGGAGCCGCCGTTGGCGTCGTCGTTCTGGTTGGCCGGCAAATTGGAGTCGTTCAGGAGATTCCGGGCGTCGGACTCGAAGACGATATAATTGCCGTCGGCGCTGACCGATGGATTGCGCGACTCCCCATTGCCGCCGTCGCTGCGATCGAAATTAGGCGTGGCTAACTTGTTAACGCCGGTGGCGACGTCGAAATAATAAACTTGGGCGGCAATCGTCGTCACGTCTCCGGTCGGGAGAATGTCGGTGGCCGCGCTTTGATAGGCGACCAGGCTTCCGGTGGAGTCGATCGCCGGCTGGCGGGAGGTGCCGGCGCCGGAGTTATCGCCGGCGTCGTTGACGCTCACGAGCTGGATAATCCCGGTGGCTCGGTTCCAGAGGTAGACATCGTCCAAATTGCCGGCGATGCCATTGTCCTCCGAGAGGGAGCTCAAATCCTGCGCCCGGCTGGTGAAGGCGACCCAATTGCCGTCGTCGCTCAGCGCCGCATCCTTCGAATCGGGGGTGCCGCCGCCCGGTGCGGTGCCGCTATTGCCGCCGGTGCCTTCGCTGACCAAGACCGGCACGACCGCGGCAGCCGTCGATATCGCCAGGAAAAAACCAAAAAATATGGAGATGACCCTAAGAAAACGATGAGAAAGAAATCCCATGCTCACTCCTCCCCGATACCCAAAATTTCGGCACAGGATTAATGAGATGGGGGCATTTTGCAAATCCCTTTTGACGATTTGAGTCAGAAAGGTGTTTTCAATAGAAAACAGAAAAAACCCCGATCTCTTTCGAGACCGGGGTCTAATTTAAATCCAGTGGCGACCTACTCTCCCACTGATTGAAAAATGAGGTTGTCGGACCAAAGATGCCTCGCTACAATTTTCTCACCGCCAAGAATAAGCTGAATTTTAAGGAGAAATAGGGGGGGGGGCAGATATGGGGTTTATTTTTCGGGGCAAGGTCAGACCTACCTTTTTGTTTCTTGTTCTACTTTCTTCCTTCTTTCCGACCAAACTATTTGCAGCCACCATCATGGCCACCCTATGAACATGGTCACCCTATGAATTTGCCCTGGTGGGAAGATTCAAGACAAAAACCATCATCAATCATTGGAGGAGTCTAATATGAAACTTTTGAAAACAAGACTTATGTCGATCGCCGCGACTACGATATTGAGCATCGCTCTTGCGGCCGGAATCGCAAGTGCCCAAATACCCGACGACGACGGCAAGATCCACGGCTGCTACAGTACCACCACCGGCCGACTGCGTATCATTGATCCGGCGATCACAGACTGCATTAGCAGCGAGAATGCGATTTCCTGGAATCAGGGCGGCATCCCCGGCTACGAGCGGTTGTCTATATCGGGGACTGCCCCTGCCGAGTCGGTCTCTGTGGTCCTTAGGGCACAATGCCCTTTGGGGAAAAAAGTTCTCGGTGGGGGGTTTCATGGTATTATAGGCCAACTTAAGCTTCAGCAGTCATTTCCACAGGAAAGAATAGATGAGAACGGCGACCTCAGGTCAGGCTGGCAGGTTTTGGTTTCGAACCCCGGTGATTCTCCTGAGCAATTTACCGCCTATGCGATCTGCGCATTTGTCGATTAATTCTTCTGCAATGTCCAAAAACAAAACCCCCGCCTCTTTCGAGACGGGGGTCTTTAATTTAAATCCGGCGGCGACCTACTCTCCCACTGAGCTGCCCCAGCAGTACCATCGGCGCTGAATGTTTTCACTTCCGAGTTCGGGATGGGATCGGGTGGTACCCATTCGCTAAGGCCACCGGAAAGCCTTATCCAACGCCCCCCAGCGCGGGGGTCGTTGAATTTGATAATTGCATACGATCTTTTGAAGTCTATCCGTTTAATGTTCGCAGAATCTGACCAAATATCTTGCTCTGATAAAAGCTTGTGGCTTTTCCCTAGCAGGATAAAAAAATGGTCAAGCCGAACGACCGATTAGTACTGGTCAGCTAAGAATATTGCTACTCTTACACACCCAGCCTATCAAACTCGTAGTCTACGAGTGGTCTTCTTACCCCTCACGGAGTTGGGAGAACTTATCTTGAGGTCGGTTTCGCACTTATATGCTTTCAGCGCTTATCCGATCCGGACCTAGCTACCCGGCG
>DATEDP010000097.1 GCA_035281585.1 bacterium | reverse complement strand
TTTCCCCAGCGGCTTGGAGATGGGCCGGCCGCTCTTGGTGACCTTGGCGGTGATCGGCATCGTTTACGGCGCCTTGGTGGCGATGGTCCAAAAGGACGTCAAGAAGCTGGTGGCCTATTCTTCGGTCTCGCACTTGGGCTTCGTGATGCTCGGCCTGATGGCGCTGACGCCCCAAGCGGTGACCGGTGCGGTCTACCAGATGTTGAATCACGGCATTTCCACCGGCGCGCTCTTCCTCTTGGTCGGCATGATCTATGACCGGACCCATACCCGGAAGATCGAGGACTACGGCGGCTTGGCCAAGTTCCTGCCGGTTTACACCGTGATCTTCTTGATCGTCACCTTCTCCTCGATCGCCCTGCCCGGGACCAACGGCTTCGTCGGCGAATTCCTCATCCTCTCGGGCAGCTTCAGCGAATTGCCCCGGGCGACCTTGATCTCCACCACCTGCGTGATCTTCGCCGCGGTCTACATGCTTTGGATGGTGGAGCGGGTCTTTTTCGGACCGGCGACCAATCCCAAGCTCAAGGATTTGAAGGATCTCGGCGGCCGTGAGGTCCTTTGCCTGCTGCCGCTTCTGATCTTGATCGTCTGGATGGGCGTGAAGCCGAATTTCTTTCTGAAGAAGATCGAGCCCGCCACTCAAGCCCTGCTGGAGCGGGTCGAGGGCGCCAAGGTCCAGGTCGGAAGGAGGGCGGCGCCATGAGCCTCGATCTCGCCCGCCTATGGGAGCTGGAGTGGCCCTATTTGGTCCTTTTGGGTCTGGCGCTGTTTTCGCTGATTCCGGCGGCTTTTCCGGCCCGGCAGCGGGCCAAGCTGACGGCCTTGGTGGCGGCCCTGGGCTTCCTGCTCTGCGCCCAGGGCTTCTATTACCAGGCCGATCTAGGCGTGGCGGTGGCGATGGATCTCCTGGTCTTCGACCGCTTCGGCAACTTGTTGAGCGCCCTGATGTGCCTGACCGGCTTCGTCACGGTCCTGGTTTCCTACAATTATTGGAATTCCCAAGCCGAGACGATCCCCGAGTATTACACCTTGCTGCTTTTTTCGGTCTTCGGGATGGCCACCATGGTCTTCACGACCCAGCTCTTGGTCTTCGTGCTGGGCCTCGAGATCTTGAGCCTCTCGCTCTACGCTTTGGTCGGATTCCGGCGCTACGACCCGCGCTCGGGCGAGGCCGCCTTCAAGTATTTCCTTCTGGGATCGGTGGCCACCGCCTTTCTGCTCTTCGGGATCGCGATGCTTTACGGCTCCACCGGCACCATGGATTTGGCCAAGCTTCCCGGGAGCCTCGGCGATCCGGCGCTGCAACCGATCTACCAGCTCAGCGCCTTGCTGATATTGCTGGGCTTCGCCTTCAAGGTCGCGGCGGTGCCTTTCCATTTCTGGGCGCCCGACGCCTATGACGGCGCACCGATGCCGGTGACCGGCTTCATGGCCGCCGGGGTGAAGGTGGCGGCCTTCGGCGCCCTGTTGCGGGTGATGCAGGCCTGGGCGCCCTCGCTCAGCCTGCCCTGGCAGAAGTGGATCGTGATGCTGGCCTTCGCGACGATGCTGATCGGAAACTTGGTCGCGCTCCGCCAGCAGCATCTCAAGCGCCTGATGGCCTACAGCTCGATCGCCCATGCCGGTTATTTGCTGCTCGGCTTCGCCAGCTTGGTGGCCGGCGGCTTCCGCAGCGAGGCGATCAGCCCGATCCTCTCCTACCTGGCGGTCTACAGCTTGATGACCTTGGGCGTCTTCGCGGTCCTGACCCTGCTCTCGAGCCGGGGGACCGAGGTCAACCAGCTCCAGGACTTGGATGGGCTAGCCGACCGCCATCCCGCGCTGGCCGCGGCTTTGAGCGTCTTCTTGATCTCCTTGGCCGGGGTGCCGCCGACCGCCGGCTTCCTCGCCAAGTATTATCTCTTCTCCCAGGCCATCGAGGTCGGGCTCTATCCGTTGGCCATCGCCGGCATCTTGGCGAGCGCGATCTCGCTCTACTACTACCTGGGGCCGATCGTCCGGATGTATTTCCACCATCGCGAGAAAACGCTGGAAGTGCCGCGGATCGGCCCGGCTTTCAAGCTATTGCTGGCCCTGCTGGTGGTGGGAGTTTTCTATCTTGGACTTTTTCCGGGCAAGATGGTCGAGTTGAGCCGCTCGGCCGAGCTTTTCCCGGCCAAATCCACCGCGCCTTATTCGAAAAAATAAAAGGAGGAGCCATGCCGCGCCTCATTTCGCTTTGCCTATCCTTGCTCTTGTCGATTCCTTTCGCTGCGTGGGCCAAGGGCCCCACGCCCGATGAAGCCCTTCAAAAGCTGATCGAAGGCAACCAGCGCTTCGTCGCCGGCACCTCGATTCAACCCAATCAAAGCGAGGAGCGACGGCGTGAGATCGCCGAAGGGCAAAATCCCTTCGCCATCATTCTGGGCTGCTCCGACTCCCGGGTTCCGCCCAAGATTCTTTTTGACCAAGGCCTGGGCGATCTTTTCGTGGTTCGGGTCGCCGGAAATACCTTGGATGAAATCATCACCGGCAGCATCGAATATGGCGCCGGCGTCCTCAACGCTCCGCTGGTTTTGGTCCTGGGCCATTCCAAATGCGGGGCGGTCGAGGCGGCGATCAAGAATAAGCCCTTGCCCGGTCATATCGAATGGCTGGCTAACGTCGTCCGGGGCTCGCTGGTTGGAAGTACCTGCGATCCCAAGGACCAGCCGAACTGCGCGATCAAGTTCAATGTCGGCTGGGTCGTGAAACAGCTCCGTCAATCGGCGCCGGTGCTGGCCCCGCTGGTCCAAGCCGGCAAGCTGAAGGTGGTCGGCGGCTACTACGATTTGCGGAGCGGCAAAGTGGAAATCCTCGACATCCCCTAGCTTCGGCAAATTGACTATGGATGGGCTTGCCATCCAGCGCTCAGAATCGCTCCTAAACGACGGATGGTCCGTCGGAACAAAATTAGGAGGATGTCATGGGCAAACAATTATGTCGATTGGCGGTCATGGTGGCCCTCTCGGCGCTAGCTTTCATCAGGCCGGCTGCGGCCGACGATGCCTTTCCGATGCTCGTTTACGAGCCTTACGATATCGTGCCTCAGTCCGAGCTGATCTCCTTGGGTGATCCCGAGGACAATGGCGGAACGGTTCTACGGGGCGACATCACCCTCAAGGGTCGCTTTGATTTTCTCGGCGATGGAATGGCCGCCGGAATTTTCCAAGCCACGACCAGGCGGGGGGTCAAGGTCCGGGTGGTGATGCCCTTTTCGGAGCACGCCACCGTCATCATCGGCCGGGTGACCTTGACCGATGAGTTCGGCAACCGCCACACCTACAATCCCGGCGACAGCTACTTCATCAAGCAGGGCAGCGTGATCCTTTGGGAACAAACCGCGCCGCTCTTGCAAAAATCCTTCTTTAATTACACCTTGCCTTGAGCCGAACCCAAGGCAGGCGGCCGGGCGGGAACCAGGGGTTCCGCCCGGCCATCGACAAAATGACTATGGATTGATATTTTTCGCAGAGTCTAGGATCCTGAGGTTTCGGGTAAGGAAAAGAACGGGGGGATTGAAATGGCTCGGGAGCGCCTTCAGATCTCAGAAAATACTCCGCCGGAGGATTTGGGCGGCCAAGTCGTCCGCCTCGGTTCCCGGCCCTACCTTCTTCTCAGCTTTAGCCGCCAGCCTACTTCCAGCGAGGGCAATCTCACCCTGGCCGAGCGTCAAGTCGCGGTCGCGGTGCTCCAAGGGCTTTCCAATGCCGAGATCGGAAATTTACGCGGCAGTTCGCCCCGCACCGTCGCCAACCAAATCGCCAATATTTACCGGAAGCTCGGCATCGGCTCGCGCAGCGAGCTGGCGGCGCGCTGGGGCCGGGCGCTTTCGCCGGCGATGGAGTGATCATGGGACGCTTCGCCAGTTTCCTTCATTCGCTGGAACAGGCCGTCAGCCCGGCCGAGTTGAAGTCGCGGTTCATGGACCGGGCCGGCGAAGCTTTGGGCTCCGAGGTGCAGGCCTTGTATTTTTTCGGGAGCCAAGGCGATTGCTTCGAAGAGATCCATTTGCGTGGGATTCGCGAATCCTTCGTCTTCGAATACGAGGAGCTTCGCCGCGAAGGCGAGCCCGGTTTCGAGCTGTTGATCCGGAGTCGCCAGCCGATCAGCGATGCCAAGGTCTACCCCGGCCGGCGCTGGAAAAATTCGGCCCTCTACCGGCTGAACGGCAAATACCGCATGCGGCACTATCTCTGCTCGCCGATTCTCCGCCAGGGGCGGGTCATTGGCATGCTGAGCTTGGGTCGGAGCAGCGAAGTCGCGGCCTTTGACCGCCGGGACGGCCTCAGGGCCGAAGCGATCAGCCGGATCTTCGCGGAGCGTTTGCTCGAGGTCTCGGGCCGAGATTCGCAAGCCGAGTTTCCGAGCTCCCATTCGATGGAAACGGCCCGGTTGAGGGCCGCCCGGGCCCTGCTCCGGGCGGATTTGGGCCGCCTGGAGGATGAGGCCCGGTCATTGCCGCCGGAAGAGGCGGCCCTTTGGTGGCAAGGCTTGGCGGCCAACCAGGTGGCTCCAATCGACTTCTTTGATCGCGGTTCCAAGCGCTATGTTCTTCTCCCCTTAAACGGCCCAGGCTCGGACACGGTGGCTGCCCGGCCCCTGACGGCTCGAGAGCGCGAGATCGTCGGGCGGGTCGCGGCCGGCGACGCCAACAAGGTCATCGCCTTCGATTTGGGTTTGTCGGTGAGCACCGTGGCCAGCCATTTGGCTTCGGCGATGGCCAAGCTCGGCCTGGTTTCGCGGGTCCAGCTGGTGGAGAAATTTATAGGTCGGAAACCGTCTTGAGCAGGGCCGCGGCGTTGGGGAATTTCTGGAGGGTCTCGACCAGCTTCTTGCCGGCGTCGACCGGATTCAGCCCGGCCAGGTATTTGCGGATCTTCTGCATCGCCGCATATTCCTCGGGGCTGAGCAATTTCTCTTCCTTGCGGGTGCCGGAGGCGGCGATGTCGATGGCCGGGAAGATCCGTTGCTCGGCCAGGCGCCGCGAAAGCACCAGCTCCATGTTGCCGGTGCCCTTGAACTCCTGAAAGATATATTCGTCCATCTGGCTGCCGGTCTGGATCAGGGCGGTGGCCAGGATCGTCAATGAGCCGCCTTCCTCCAGCTTGCGGGCCGCGCCGAAAAAGCGCCGCGGAACTTCCAGCGCGTTGGCGTCGACGCCGCCGCTCAGGGTCTTGCCGCTGCGGGCCTCGCGGTTGTGGACCCGAGAGAGCCGGGTCAAGGAGTCGACGACGATCAAGACGTCCTTGCCCTCGACGGCTTGGGTCACGGCGTCTTCCAAGAGGATATTGGCCGTTTCGATGTGATGTTCGGTGTCGTGGTCCGAGGAGGAGGCCCGGATCTCGGCCGGCACCGAGCGCTTGAAGTCGGTGACTTCCTCGGGCCGCTCTTCGACCAATAAGGCGTAAAGCTTGATCTCAGGATGATTCTTGGCCACGGCCTGGCAGATCTGCTGGAGCAGGGTGGTTTTGCCGGCCTTAGGCGGAGCCACGATCAGGCCGCGCTGGCCCTTGCCGATGGGGCAGATAAAGTCGAAGACCCGCATCGCCAGGGGGCCGCCCTCGGTTTCGAGCCGGATTCGCTCGAAGGGGTCGATCGAGGTCCGATCGGTGAAGAGGGCGTAGGCATTGGACTTCTTCGCCTCGGGCTTGGGGCCGTGTCGATGCGGCGAAGAATGGCGTCGGGGACCGGAAAAGCGACGGTCGGAACGGCCGCCGCGAGAGTGTCGGGATTGTCTCATATATAGAAGCCGCTCCCCTTAAAGCAGTTTATGGAGGAGGGAGCAACGGGATTTTTTAAAGACCTTTTAGACCAAAAAGGCTATGAAATCGTCCTCTCCTGCCACCCTACCAAGGAGGAAAAATGCGGTTTTGCCTTCGCCGAGCGTTCCTTGTGGCCCTTTGTCTATTCACCAGCCCCCTGTTATGGGCCGCCCCCCTGGCCCTGGATCAGGTCCCGGAGCCGCTGAAACCTTGGGTTTCTTGGGTGCTTCACGGCGAGGAAGAGAGACTTTGCCCCAACCGCAACGGCGACGAGGAGCGGCTTTGCGCCTGGGCTTCGAGACTCGACCTCAACTTGGATGAGAAGCAGGGCAGCTTCGCCCAAGATTGGGAATTATACCGGGACGATTGGGTCCCGCTACCCGGCGACGCCAAGCGCTGGCCTCAATCGGTGACCGTCGATGGCCAAGCGGCCACCGTTCTCGATCGCGACGGGGTCCCCAGCCTCTTCCTCAAGAAAGGCAGCCATGCGGTCAAGGGCGCCTTTCTCTGGGATTCGCTGCCCGAAAATTTTCAAATTCCCAGCGCCACCGGCATCCTCCAATTGATCCTCAAGGGCCAAGCCGTGCCCTTCCCGCAACTCGACGAGAACGGGCTCCTTTGGTTGGAGAAAGAATCGGTCGAAGCCGGCGCCGAGGAGCGGCTTGACCTGCGGGTCAACCGCATGGTCGACGATGAAATCCCGCTCTTCCTCACTACCGTGGTCGAGCTCGACGTCGCCGGCAAGGCCCGCGAGGTCAAGCTGGGCCGGGCCCTGCCCCAGGACTTCATCATGATGTCGCTGGATTCGCCGCTGCCGGCGCGGGTCGAGCTCGACGGCAGCCTGAAGGTTCAGGTTCGTCCCGGCAACTGGAAGATCGAAATCAAGGCCCGGGCCCCCGGCCCGGTCGCCGAGATCGCCTTGTCGGCCGAGCCGGCCCTGGTCCCCGAAGAGGTTTGGGTCTTCCAAGCTCACAATAACCTGCGGCTGGTTTCCATCGAGGGTGTTAGCTCGATCGATCCCCAACAGACCACCTTGCCCGAGCACTGGAAGCAGCTGCCGGCTTACCGGCTCAAGCCCGGCGAGACGATGCGCTTGGTCGAGCGGCGGCGGGGCGACAGCGACCCGGCGCCGGATCAGCTGACTTTATTCCGGCGGATTTGGCTCGATTTCGATGGCCAGGGCTACACCTTCCAAGATGCCTTGGCCGGCACTCTCAACCGCAGCAACCGGCTGGAGATGAATGCGCCGCTGGCCCTGGGCCGGGTTTCGATCAACGGCGTCGATCAGCTCATCACTTCCTTGCCGGGCGAGAAGCGCAGCGGCATCGAGATTCGCCAAGGCAATCTTCAGGTCTCGGCCGACAGCCGGCTGAACGACGGCGGGCGCAGCGTTCCGGCCATCGGCTGGAACCACGACTTTCAGAAGGTGAGCGGCGAGCTGCAGCTGCCGCCGGGTTGGGGCCTTTGGGCCGCAACCGGCGCCGATGAGGTGCCGGGGACCTGGATCGCCCGCTGGAACCTGCTCAACATCTTCATGGTCCTGATCCTCTTCCTGATCTTCGCCCGGCTCTGGGGCATCGGATGGGGCTTGGTGGCCTTGCTGGGCTTGACCCTGACCTACACCGAGATCGACGCGCCCCAATGGTCTTGGCTGGCGCTCCTGGCCGGCTGCGCCTTGCTGCGCCTGCTCAAGCCCGGCAAGCTCCATACCCTGGCCCGGGTTTACACCGGCATCGCGACGATCGTGCTGCTCATCGTGGCCATTCCCTTCATGGTTCAGCAGTTGCGGCAGGGCATGTATCCGGTGCTGGAGCATCCTTATCAAGTTTTGGACGCCGAGCGGGCGGTCCCGCCGCCGGCTGCGATCCCGGCGCCGCCAGTCGAAGCCCAGGCCCCGGAGGCGTTAGGTTACGGCGGTGCCGTGCCCCAAGAGGCGCCGGCGTCGATGGACGAGGAGGCCGCCGATAGCAAGGTGCTCCGAAAAATGGCGGCTAAGCCCGAAGCGGTGCAAAACATGGCCGCCAGCATCGGTGCGAAGAAGCGCGATTACTATGACCAACGGATGCGGGAAAATCTCTCCCAGCAGAGCCCCGGCGCCAAAGTCCAGACCGGTCCGGGGCTTCCGCTTTGGACTTGGAACCACTACCCCTTGACCTGGAACGGCCCGGTCGAGAAGGGCCAGACCCTCCGGCTCTTCCTGATTCCGCCGGCGCTGAATTTCGCCCTGGCCGTGCTTCGGGTGTTGCTGGTGGGCCTCTTGGCGCTTTGTGTCCTGGGCTGGATCGGTGGTTCCTGGCAGCGCTGGTGGCGGCGGGGCGGCAGCTATGCGGCTCTGCTCCTGATCGCCGGCGGAATCGTTCTCGGCAGCGCTCCGGCCCGGGCCGAGTATCCTCCGACCGAGCTCTTGAACCAGCTTCGCGACAAGCTTTTGGAGGACCCCGAATGTTATCCGGACTGCGCGGCCGTCTCCCGGATGCGCCTCGCGGTCGCCGGCAATCAATTGCGGCTCTTGCTTGAAGTCGGCGTCGCCGGCAACGGCTCGGTGGCCTTGCCCGGCAGCTTCGAGGAGTGGACCCCCGCGAGCGTCACCGTCAACGGCCGGGCCTTTTCGGCCTTGCACCGCGATGAAACCGGCAATCTCTGGATCCAGCTCCCGCCCGGCGTTCACCAGGTGACGGCCGAAGGTCCCTTGCCCGAGCGTCCCAGCGTTCAGATCGCCCTGCCGCTCAAGCCCCGCTACATCGAGGCCGAGGTCGCCGACTGGAGCCTCGAGGGCTTGTTGGAAAACGGTCAGGCTGCCGACAATCTCCAGCTCACCCGATTGCAGAGCTTGAGCCCCGATGCCTCGGAGCCGAAGCGGGCGGCGCTGCCGCCCTTCTTCCGGGTCGAGCGCCTGCTCCTGCTCGGCCTCACTTGGGAAGTGGAGACCAAGGTCGTCCGGCTCACGCCGCCGGGCACCGCCTTCATCGCCGAGGTGCCCTTGCTCGCCGGCGAATCGGTGACCGACGCCGACGTCGAAGTGAAAGAGGGTAAGGTGCGGGTGAGCATGGGGCCTAACGCCACCGAATTCACTTGGCGTTCGGTTTTGGCCGAGGCGCCGGAGTTGAAGCTCGAGGCGCCCAAGTCCAGCTCGATGATCGAAGTCTGGCAGCTCGATTTGAATCCGGTCTGGCACTATCAATCCGAGGGGATTCCACCGGTTCATCCGGGCAGCCCCGATAGCCGCTGGCCGGTGGAGTGGCGGCCTTGGCCCGGCGAAACGCTGAATCTCAAGATCAGCCGGCCGGCCGGCATCGCCGGCCAGGTCCTGACCATCGACCGCAGCCGCTTCGCGGTCACGCCGGGCTTGCGTTTCACCGAGTCGAGCCTGAGCGTGAACCTGCGCAGCAGCCTGGGCGGGCAACATGTCCTGACCCTGCCGGAGGGAGCGGTGTTGCAATCGGTGAGCATCAACGGCTCGACCCAGCCGATTCGACAAGAGGGGCTGAAGGTCAGCCTGCCGCTGGTTCCCGGAACCCAGCAGGTCGAGCTGCGTTGGCAGCAGCCCTTGGCGCTCAAGTCCTTCTTCCGCACGCCGGCGATCTCGCTCGGCTCGCCGAGCGTCAACACCGAGATCCAGCTGCATCTCCCGCAAAACCGCTGGGTGCTCTTCGCCGGCGGCCTCCGGGCCGGGCCGGCGGTCCTTTTCTGGAGCATGCTCGGCATTGTCATCCTGGCCTCGATCGTCCTCGGCCGGAGCCGGCTCACGCCGCTCAAGTTCCACCATTGGCTGCTGCTCGGCTTCGGCCTGACCCAAGTGCCGATTTGGGCCTCGCTGATCTTCGCCGGTTGGCTTTTGGCCCTGGGTTGGCGGGAGCGCAAGCCCTTGAGCGGAAGCTTCAGCTTCGACCTTTTCCAAATTCTCCTGGCCCTTTGGACCTTGGCGGCCTTGATCGTGATCTTCGTCTCGATCCAGCAGGGACTGCTCGGCATGCCCGACATGCAGATCTCGGGCAACGGTTCGAGCAACACCTTCCTGCGCTGGTTCAACGATCGAAGTCCGGCGACCTTGCCTCAGACCTGGGTGATCTCGGTCCCGCTCTTCTGCTACCGGCTGGCCATGCTGGCTTGGGCGCTGTGGCTGGCCTTGGCGTTGCTCCGGTGGCTGCGCTGGGCTTGGGCCAGCCTGACCAGCGGCGGTGGTTGGAAGGCCTTGCGGGCGAGCAAGCCGGTTTCGCCGCCTCCGCCGGCCGCTTAAGAAAGCTATTCCCCGGCGGCGAAATCTCTGCAAGAGTCTTCGGCGGGAATGCCATGCTCGCTAGCTTCGCCCCTCAAATCCTGCTTCTGGAAGCGGCGGTCGCCGAGACGCCGCTGGCTCGCCGGCTTCTTGGCGTCTTTCCCGAGGTGCGCCGCGAAATCGTGGAAAGCCTCGGTTCGTGGAAGGAGCCACAAGCGATCTCGCCGGCCAAGCGGATCCTCGCCATCGCTCAAGCCAAAGGCGAAGCCGTCAAGCCATTTCCCAAGATCAAGCACGCCATCAACTTGGACGACTATGTCTTCAACCCGATTTCCAACTGCCATCTCGAATGCACTTATTGCATCCTTCAGAGCTATTTGAAGAACAACCCGGTCCTCACGGTTTATGCCAACACCGGCCATTTTCTTGCCGCCCTGCGGAACCTGGACGAGGCCGGCACCAAGCCGCTCCGAGTCGGGACCGGCGAGCTTTCCGATTCGCTGGCTCTCGACGCCTTGACCGGCTTGGGCGGCGAGTGGGTGCCCTTCTTCGCTGCGCGAAAAAATCTTTTTTTGGAATTGAAGACCAAGAGCGACTGCATTGCGGGCCTGCTCAAGCTCGAACATCGCGGTCGCACCGTCCTCTCCTGGTCCTTGGCGCCGGAGGCCATCGTGAAGCGCGAGGAGCTCAAATGCGCCTCGCTGGCCGAGCGGCTCGAAGCCGCGGCCCAGGCTCAGGCCGCCGGTTACCCGGTCGGCCTTCATCTCGACCCGCTGATTTGTCACCCGGGTTGGGAAGAGGCTTACGACGGCTTGATCGCGGCGATCGCCGCCCGGCTCGATCCGAAGCGCCTGGCCTGGGTCAGCGTCGGCAGCCTCCGTTTCGACAAGGCCCTCAAGGAGATCGCCACCGAGCGCTTCCCTCAGACCGCGATCTTCGCCGAGGATTTCATCCAGGCTCCCGACGGGAAATTCCGCTACTTCAAGACCCTGCGCCGCGAGATGTACCGCCGGGTTTGGCGCCGCTTGGCCGAGTGGAGCTTGGATTTCCCGCGCTATCTCTGCATGGAGCCGCCCTGGATGTGGGAGGAAGTCACCGCCGAGCCGGCGCCCTTGCCCCAAGTCGTCGAACATTCCCTCAGCCAACGGCTCAAGGAATTGGCCGCGTGAAAAACGTCGCCTTGCCGATCGCCTGGCCCGACTCCCGACGCCTGGCCGCCTTGGTCCAGGCCGAGCCGCCGGCCTTTTGGCTCGACAGCGCCTCGGCCGGCCATCCGCGCTCCCGGATTTCGATTTTGGCCTTGGAGCCGCTGGAGCACCGGGCTTGCAAGGATTTTGCGGAGTTTTTCGAGTTCGCGAAAGAAGCGGACGCTCAGTTGTCATTCCGAGGCCCCGAGGAATCCACCGCGGAGCATCGTCGTGGATCCCTCACTCCGCTCGGGACGACAGGCTCGATTTTCGGCGGCGGTTGGATCGGTCGCTTGAATTACGAGGGCCGGGCCGATTTTTTTCTCTTCGACGCTTGGCTCGAGCTCGATCATTCGACCCAAAGTGCGACGGTCCATTCTCAAGATCCTCGGAAAGCCGACCGCTTGGTCCGGCGCTTGAGCGCAGCCGCTCCTTCGCTCTCCGCCTGGCAAGCGGGCCCGATCCGGCCCGACATCTCCCGCGCCGAATACCTCGATCAAGTTCGAGACATCCAGGAGCGGCTCCGCCGCGGCGATTGCTATCAGGTGAATCTCTCGCAGGGTTTCGCCAGCGCGGGTCGCGGCGATGCCGCCGACCTCTATCTTCGCTTGCGTCAAGCCGCGCCGGCGCCGCAGATGGCCTATGTCAATTTGGGCGAGGAGCAAATCTTTTCGGCTTCACCGGAGATCCTGCTCGAAAGTGTGGGCCGCGGTGCCCGCTCCTATCCGATCAAGGGAACTCGGCCGCGCTCGGCCGACCCCGCTCGCGACGCCGAGCTGGCCGCTGAACTGTTGGCCAGCCCCAAGGACGCGGCCGAGCTGCTCATGATCGTCGATTTGGTGCGCAACGACTTGGGAGCGGTCAGCCGGACCGGCTCGGTTTCGGTGCCCGAGCTCCGGCGCTTGGAAAGCCTGCCCCAAGTCCATCACCTTTACGCGGTGGTCGAATCGGAGCTGGCTGCCGGGATCGGGCCGCTCCAGGCCTTGCACCGCCTTTCGCCGGGCGGATCGATCACCGGCGCGCCCAAGCTCAAGGCCATCGAGGTGATCGCCGAGCTGGAGCGGGGGCCCCGCGGCATTTACACCGGTTCCATCGGCTATGCCGGGTTTTCGGGACGTTCGGGCTTCAACATCGCGATCCGCACCGCGACCTTGAAGGGCGGGGATTTGGAATACCGGGCCGGCGGCGGCATTGTCGTCGACTCCGAGCCCGAAGCCGAATACCGGGAGTGCCTCGACAAGGCCCGCGGCTTTTTCGCCGCGCTCGGCACCGTGCCGGAAGGCGATTAATTCCGCTTCCGGTTTGAATCGGCCGGCGCTACGATGGGCCCATGTCCGGCCTCGTCTACTTCAACGGCATGCTCAAGCACGAGCACGAGGTTTCGCAATGGACCTTGGATCGAAGCTATCTCTACGGGGAGGGTCTCTTCGAGACGATGAAGGCCACTCACGGCTTCATTCCCTTTTTGAGCGAGCACTTGCAGCGTTTTTTCCGCGGCCTCGATTTGCTGCGAATGCCGATCGACCTCTCGGCCTCCAAGCTGGAATTCGCTCTTTACCAAACCCTGCATCACAATCGCTTGAAGGATGCCTATCTCCGCTTGACCTTGAGCCGGCTGAACAAGGAATTCGGCAGCCTCGAGCCCGGCGACAGCGTCAACTTGGTGGTCGTGGCCAAGGCGCTGGACAAGGTTTCGAAGAAGCTCTACACCGACGGCGCCTCGGCCAAGGTGATCGAGGATTTTCGCATTTCGCCCGATCCGCTCTGCCAAGTGAAGTCGACGAATTACCTCCGAAATATTCTTTCGCAACGGATGGCGCAGGAGGGCGGCTTTGACCTGGCGCTCTTGCTCAACTCGGCCGGGAATCTGGTCGAGGCTGCCACCGCCAACCTTTTCATCCACGACGGCGAAAAGTTCCTCACTCCGCCCTTGAGCGAAGGGGTTTTGCCCGGCGTCACGCGCCGGATTATTTTGGAGCTTTTGGAAAAGAATTATCTCGCCTTCGAGGAACGGCCTTTGAAAGTCTCGGATCTGCTCACCGCTTCCGAGGCCTTTCTGACCTCGGCTCTCAAGGAAGTCCTGCCCCTGACTCGGGTCAACGACAAGCCGATCGGCCGCGGGATTCCCGGCAAGGAGACCGAGCGAATCGCCTCGCTGTTCAACGAAGAGAAGCAGTACCGGATCGAGTCCTTCGAATCAAAAAAGTGGGGCGTGGAGTAAGGAACGGCCCTAAAGGGCCTTGCTACGGGATCGGTAGCAAGGGGCTTTAGCCCCGCCGGCCCCCGGCAAAGAGTTTGCTCCGGACGTAAGCCTTGGCGAATCGGACCGAGTCCAAGGGGGTTTTCCCCGAGACCAAGGCGGCGAGCAGGGCGCTGGCGAAGGTGCAGCCGGTTCCGCGCCTCGAGCCCGCCAGGCGTTCGCCCCTCAATTCATGAATCCCGGCCGCATCGATCACCAGGTCACTGGCCGGCTCTTTCTTCGGCAAGTGGCCGCCTTTCAAGACCGCGAAGCGCGATTTCTTCTTCCCCATCCGCCAAAGCTCGATGGCAGCGCGATGGGCTTCGGCGAGGTTCCGGATCTTGCGGCCGAGAAAGAGCTCGGCTTCGGGAAGGTTGGGTGTCCAGACGTCGACCTGGGGCAACAAGGAAAAGAAGTCCGAGGCCTTGCCGCCAAAGAGTTGGCCGCCGGTCGAGGAGCGCCAGACCGGATCCCAGACCGTCCAAGGCGGACGATTTTTTTTCAACCAGCGCAGAACTTCCCGAAGATGGGTGGCGGTCCCGAGCATCCCGATCTTGACCCCTCCGACCCTGGAGCCGGCCGCGGCGAGTTGGGCGCGGAATAATTTGAGGTCGACCGGCTCCCAGGCGAAGAATTTCTTTTCGGATTGGGCGGTGACGGCGGTGGTCGCCACTCGCCAAGCCAGGCCCAGCTCCTCGAAAACCCGGATGTCGGCGAATAAGCCGGCGTGGCCCGAAGGATCGAGGCCGCCGATGACCAGGACCGGAGTAGTGACCCGGGGCTTCTTCAAGACTTGGCCCTCCGGCGCTCGAACTCCTCGACGAACCAGCGGGTCTCGGCCGCCACGTTCGGCGCCAAGGTCAGCGCGCCGATCATCGCCGCCATCGCGGCTCCGCTTTGGGCGACTTCGCCGATATTGCTCCGGTTGATGCCGCCGATGGCGACCACCGGCACCGACAGCGCCGCCACGACCTCCTTCAATTTGGCTAGGCCTTGGATCGGGTGGCCCGGTCCCTTGGTCGCGGTTGGGTAGACGGCGCCCAGCGCGACATAATCGGCGCCGCGCCGTTCGGCTTCCCGAGCTTCGGCCGGCGAGTGCGAGCTGTAGCCGATCAACTTGCCGGGCCCCAGCAGCTCGCGGGCCTTTTCCACCGCCAGGTCATCTTGGCCGACGTGGACGCCGTCCACCGGCAGCTCCCGTCCGATCTCGACGAAATCGTTGAGCAGGAAAATAAATTCATAGTCCGATTTCAATTCGAGGATGGCGCCGGCGGTTCGGCGGATCTTGGCCGAGTCTTTTTCGCCCTTCATCCGCAGTTGCAGGATGGGGGCGCCGCCTTCGAGCAGAGCCTTGGCCAGCTCGAGGTGGCCGCGGGCCGGATTCAGGCTGTTGTCGCAGAGGGCGTAGATTCCTTCGAGTCGCCGCATTAGTGCTCCGCTACGTGTCGGCCCAAGAACCACATCAGGGCCAGGCCGGTGAGCAGGCCGAGGAAGGTCCAGTGCTTGACGTGGGAGTGCTTGTGAACCTCGGGCAGGAGGTCGGAAAGCGAGATGTGCAGGAAGGTTCCGGCGGAGAAAGCGATGGCTTTGCCGATCGAGGCCGGGTTCTGGGGGCCGATCGCGGCGTGAGCCAGGATGGCGCCGAGCGGGATCATCGTCAGCACCAGCAGATGGACCAACAGGACGGTCTTGCGCTGGATCCCGCTGTGGAGCAGCACCGAGGTCAAGGTGAAGGCCTCGGGGCATTTGTGGGCGGTGATCGCCAAGAAGACCGCCAACCCCAGGCCTGGGACCATCAGGCCGCTGCCCAAAGCGATGCCGTTGGTCAAGGTATGGATCGCCAAGCCGATGAAGGCCGCGATGCCGAGATGGTGGATCTCGCAGTCGAAGGCCTCGCAGATATGGACCGTGATGAACTTCTCGATGAAATAAAGAAAGAGGAAGCCGGCCAAGACCCAGATCCCGACTTGGCTGCCGACCAGCTCATAGGCCTCGGGCAAGAGATGAAAAAAGGCCGAGCCCAGCATGATGCCGGCGGCCAGGCTTAAAATGACGGGCAGGCGCTCGCGGTGCCAGTGCTTGAGCAAGGGGATGACGCCGCCGATGACGATCGCCACGGCGATGATCCCGGTGTAAACACCGAGACGCTCATAAAATGGGTTCACAACTCTTCCTTCACGGCGATCCTGAGATTCCGGATCTTCTTGCGAAGGGTGTTCCGGTTGATTCCCAGGATCTTGGCGGCGCGGATCTGATTGTTGCCGGTCTGCTTCAAGATCAGACGAATCAGCGGCCTCTCGGCCATCTCGATGATGGTCTCGTAGAGGTTGGTCGTTTCCACGTCGCCCAGCTTGGCCAGGAAGGACTGGAGCCGGCTCGCGATCAAGTCCTCGAGCCCCATCTCTTCGATCTCACGCTGGGTTTCCTCGGCGCCCTTGCCGAGGAAGAAGGCGAAGTCCTGCACGTGCAGCGTGTCGTTGGCGCTCAGGATGGCGGCGCGCTTGATGACGTTTTCCAGCTCCCGGATGTTTCCCGGCCAGCGGTAAGCCTCTAGCATTTGCATGGCTTCGGGGGAAAGGATCTTTACGGGAATATTGGCCTCCTGGGCCAGCTTGCCCAGGAAGTACTCGCAGAGCAGGGGCACGTCCTCCTTGCGCTCCCGCAGCGGCGGCAGGTGGATCGGGATGACGTTGAGCCGGAAAAAGAGGTCTTCGCGGAACTTCTTCTCCTTCACCATCTTTTCCAGGTTCTGGTTGGTGGCCGCCAGGATCCGGACGTCGACCGCCTTGGCCTCGGTCGAGCCGAGGCGCTGGATCTCCTTCTCCTGAAGGACCCGGAGCAGCTTGGCCTGGAGGTTGATCGGCAGGTCGCCGACCTCGTCCAAGAAGAGGGTGCCTTGGTGGGCCAGCTCGAAATAGCCCGGACGGTTTTCCTCGGCGCCGGTGAAGGCCCCCTTGCGGTAGCCGAAGAGCTCGCTTTCCAGCAGGTCCCGGGGGATGGCCGCGCAGTTGACCGCCAGGAAGGGTCCCTTGGAGCGAGGGCTGTTTTGATGGATGGCCTTGGCGATCAATTCCTTGCCGGTGCCCGATTCGCCGGTGATGAGGATCGAGACGTCGCTGATCGCGACCTTGCCGATGGTCTTGTAGACCTCGCGGACCGCCCGCGACTGGCCGACGATCTTGGCTTCCTTGTCGACCTTGAGCCCGCTGACCTCCTGCTTCAGGCTTTGGACTTCCTCGGCCAAGCGCCGGGCGTCGACCGCCTTGGCCACGATCATCTCCAGCTCATCGAGCTCGAAAGGCTTGGTGATGTAGTCGTAGGCGCCTTTCTTCATGGCGTCGACCGCGTTGCGCATGGTGTCCTGGGCGGTCATGATGATCACCGAGGTTTTGACCTTGTCGCGCTTGAGCTGGTCGAGAACCTCGAGCCCGGAGAGCGAGGGCATCTTGATGTCGACGATGGCCAGGTCGAAGGGCTCGGACTGAAGCTTGGTCAGGGCCAGCTGGCCGTCGCCGGAGGTTTCGACTTCGAAGCCTTTTTTCAAGAAGAGCTTCTTGAGGATGGTGCGGAGGTTGATTTCGTCTTCGGCGATGAGGATTCGAGCTGCCATGGTTGTTGTCTCCTAAACGGCCAATTTCATCAAAACTTTGAAGGTCGTCCCTTCGCCGACCTTGCTTAAGACCCGCAGCTGGCTCTCGTGCTCCTTGAGGATCCGCTGGGTCATCATCAGTCCCAGGCCGGTGCCCTGGGACTTGGTCGTGAAGAAGGGGGTGAAAAGCGAGGAGAGATTCTCCTCGGGAATTCCGACGCCGGTGTCGCTGATCGCGACTTGGGCCATCGGCAGGGTCTTGCCCTCGCCGACCGCCATCCGATAGTCGCTGATGTAGCCGGTGGCGACTCGGAGCACGCCGCCTTTTTCCATCGCCTCGATCGCGTTCTTGATGAGGTTGAGAAAGGCCTGGCGCAGCGAGGGCTCATGCCCGATGACCGGCGGCAGCGAGGGGTCGAATTCCTGCTTCAATTGAATCTCGAAACGGTCGAGCTGGGGTTTCTGTATCGCCAAAAGCTCGGAGAGAGTGCGGTTGACGTTGACCGAGCCCTTCTTGATCTTCTTGGGCTTGGCGAAGTCGAGGAGCTGGGTGATCAGCAAATTGAGCCGGTCGACCTCGGAGATGATCATCTGGGCGTATTCCCGGTCCTCGGTCGAGTCGACGTCCCGGGCCAGCATCTGGGCGGCGGCGCGGATGCCGCCCAAGGGATTGCGGATCTCGTGGGCCAGGCCCGACGCCAGGGTCCCCATCATCGAGAGCCGGTCTTGGACTCGGTTCTCCTCTTGGAAAGCGATGTCGATCGTCGATTCGTGAATCCAAACCAAGGCGCCGATCGGCGCCTCGAGCTGGCCCAAGGGAGCGATTTCCACCTGGACCAAGCCGCGGCCCCGGCCGGTGGTGATGCCGAGCTCGTGGACGTGGACCGTCCTTCCGCTTTGCAGGACTTCCTTGGCCAAGGCATCGAGCGATTGGCCGGGCCGCAAGAGATGATCGAGCTTTTTTTCCTTGGCGAGCTTGCTGGAGAGGAGGAGGAGCCGTTCGGCGGCCGGGTTGAGATAGGAAATGCACCCCTCCGAATCGAGGAGTAGAACCGCCGCGTGCAGAAAGTTGAACAGCACGTCAACGACCGGATTTTCAAGAAAATCGCGTGGGGGGCTCATAGACCCATACCATTGGCCCCCCTTGGGAGGGCGTATTTAAGTTATATGACACACCATAACACTGCCTAGAAAATAGGCATAAACGGGTAAGGGGTCAGAAGGCAAGGAAAAAATTCGACAAGTTGCGCTTGTCGTCCTGAGCGCCAGCGAAGGGTCCAATGACGGAGCCCCTTTCGTGGGTTCCTCAAAGCCCTTCCGGGCCTCGGAATGACCTTTGTTTTTTCTTCGACACCGGCGGCTATTCGCTCCGATAAAGGCTTGGGTTTGGAAATAAAGAACAGGGGGCAATGATGGCCGGCACAGCCACAGCAACTCAGGGCGCTTCGGCGCAGACTCAACAACAACCTGCCGAATCTCCGGAAATCGTCGCGGCGCGAAACAAGGCCAACGAGGCCGGTTACGCGCGCAATCGGGCCGAATTGACTTACAACACCGCCAAGAAAGAGCAGGGTGCGGACAGCGAAGCGGCCAAGGCGGCCCTCAAGACTCTCGAAGCCGCGCAAGCCGAGGTCGAGAAGGCCCAAGCCGAATTGCGGGATCTCTTGAAGCTTTCGAAGAAGGCTCCGGCGCCGGCCCAGGTCAAGAAGCCCGCCGAAGCCAAGGCTCCAGCTCCGGCCCAGCCGGCGCCCGAGAAGCCGGCGGCGGGTCCGGGCGTGCCGCCCAAGGGCGCCTACTTCGAAGTTATCCAGGTCCAGCCTAAGACTTATGAATCCATTTATCGCGGTGAATACTTCTATCGGCGCATCGAGCTCGACCTCAAAATTGATCAGCAATTGAAGCAGCTGCTCCAAGAAATCAAAAAAGACCCGAATAAGAGTCTGGATTATTATCTCGAGCAGCTGAAGAAAAACCCTAAGGGCGAAATGCTGCTGAAGAGCTAACCTCGGAACTCCAGCATCGCGAGCGACAGGTTGTCGCATTTGGCGGGACGGCCATTGGGCAGCTTCTTGGCGCGCATCCGGTGGTGACATTCGTCCACGGTGCGCTCGGCGGCCTGGGTCAGGCTGCCGGAGCTGGCCAGCTCGGCCAATTCATTCAAGCTGAAATTGCGGTCGAAGAAGTTGTCGGTGATGCCGTCGGTGGCGAGCAGCACCCGGTCGCCGGGCTCGAGCTCGACTTGGCCCAGCGAGACGTCGCGTTGCGGATGCATCCGATCGAGTCCGATGCAGCGGTTGAGGACGTGGTTCAGCTCCAAGGCCGTGCTGGGATCGACCAGGCCTTCGCGGAGCAGCTCCTGGCCCTGAGTATGATCCAGCGTTTGGAAGACGATGGCGCCGTCGCGCAGGACCAGGATCTTGGTGTCGCCGACATGGGCGGTCTTGAGCCGGGTGTGCTTGATCTGGATGGCGGCGAAGGTGCAGCCCATCGGGTGCATGCCGGCCAATCGGGGATCGCTGTGGGCTCGGGCCAAGATGGCCTCGTTGGCGTAGGTCATGGCTTCTTCCAACTCCATCGACCCCGATATCCCGGCTTCGAAGAAATCGATCGCGATGCCGGCGGCGATATGGCCGGAGACATGGCCACCCATCCCGTCGGTCAAGCCCAAGACCTTTTGATCGGCCATCATTAGGAAACCGTCCTCATTGCGCGGTTTGTAATCGATGCCGGCGTCGGTCACCGCGACCGCGGTGTGTCGACCCAGAGTCGCCTTGCTGGCGCCGACCTGGTTGTTGCGGGCCTTGTGACTGCCGCGGACCTTTTCGGGCTCGAGGTCCTCGAGATCGGGCCGATTGAGCAGGGTGCGCATCAGCTCGAGCCTTTGGCTCAAGTGAAGGGAATTGGAAAAATTGGCGATGGCCTCGGCTTCCTGCCGGCGGCCGAGCCGGCGGAGCAGGCGGACCCCTTCATCCATCTCATGGAGCAGGACTTGGGAGAGAAAAAGGCATTCCTCGGGCCGATAGGGCGCCCGGGTTCGGGGGTCGAGCCGGAAAAATTCCTTCACTTGCTTGGGCACGTCTTGGGGCGGACGCACCGAGACAACGGCAGAGCCCTGACGGCGGGAGCCTTTCGGGCGGTTCCGCCGAACGTTTCCGGCATAGGGCTGCTGCGGCTTGGAGCCTTTCGAGAGTGAGCCAAGGTCTTTTTCCGACATTATCCCCGACCAATCCGCAAATGATTCATAATTATAGAAACTTCCCCGCGTCGGCACAACCTCCAACCGCGGTTGACGATACGCGTCAAATGACGCATTGAACAATCTCGCCGTAATCGTTAGTATATATGGTTCCACTTGACCAGGTCATCCTGAGCGAAGCGAAGGACGACCTGGCAAAGCCAGGTCGTTTTTAATCAATGAATTTTTTTGTCCGACAACGTGTCCAGCAGAGACTGCAAAGCGAAGAAGGGGCTTATCGAAAAGCCGGCGCCGAGCTGCGCTTCGGACTGGCTTATCCCAATCGTTACTTCTTCGGGATGTCCAATCTCGGCTTCCAAACTCTTTACGCCGTTCTCAATCGGATGCCCGACGTTTCCTGTGAGCGCTTCTTCCTGCCGGAAGAGGATCTTTTGACGCAATTTTCGGCCGGATCCCTGCAGGGCTACGAGCTCGGCTCGGCGGCGCGGGATCTGGACATGATGGCCTTTTCGGTTTCCTACCAGAACGACTACCTTCATTTGATTCCGATGCTTCATTTGATGGGGCTAAAAGCTCGGGCCGCCGACCGCGAAGAAAACGATCCGATCATCCTGGTCGGTGGGCCGGCGGCGACGATCAACCCCGAGCCGATCGCCGATTTCTGCGATGCCTTGGTCTTGGGCGAGGGCGAGGAGGTGATGGAGGAGATCGCCGAGGTTTTCCGCCGGACCCGGGATAAATCGGAGCGGTTGCAGGCCCTGAGCGGCTTGGAGGGCGTCTACGTTCCCAGTCTCTTCGCCAATCCCTACGTCGCCGGCGCCGCGGCGGCTCGGGCCACGCTCGGTTTCGGCTTGGTCAGCGGCCGGCCCAACGGCTCGCCCCAAGCCGGCGCCTTCATCCGACGCCGAGTGGTGCGCAACACCGAGCTTCCCTTGGCCCATAGTGTGGTGCTGACGCCCGAGACCGAGTTCGGCGACCTCTTCTTGATCGAGGTCCAGCGGGGCTGTCAGTGGGGTTGTCGCTTTTGCGCCGCCGGCTTCATGTACCGTTATCCCCGTTATGACGCGTTGGAGGGACTCAAACGACGCATCGACCATGGCCTGAAGTACCGCCGAAAAATCGGCTTGATCGCCGGCGATCTGCTGGGCCACGAGGAAATCCACGAGATCTTGGGCTACATCGACGCTCAGGGCGGCGGCTTCAGCCCCTCTTCGGTCCGGCTCAATGCCTTCACGCCCGAGATCATCCATTACCTCCAGAAAAGCGGGAACCGGACCATCGCGATCGCACCCGAGGCCGGCAGCGAGCGATTGAGAAGGGGGCTCAACAAAACTTTCACCGACGAAGAGGTCGTCGAGGCGGCGGTCCGGTTGGCCGAGGGGGGCATCCTCAATATTAAGCTCTACATCATGATCGGCCTCCCGACCGAGACTGACCAGGATATCGAGGAGCTCTGCCAATTGACCCTCCGAACCCGCGAGGCCTTGAGCGCCTACGCCCGGCGTTCGGCCAAAATGCCCTCCCTCACCTTGAGCGTCAGTCCCTTCACCCCCAAGCCTTCGACCCCATTACAGTACAGCGCCTTCGCCGGGGTCCCGGCCCTGAAGGAGAAGCTGCACACCATCCGCAAGCGCCTGCTCAAGGCCGGCCATATCAAGCTTTCGGGCGAAAGCGGCCTGGATGCCGAGATTGAAACCCTGCTGTCCCGCGGCGATCGCCGGGTCGGCGAGTTTCTCCACAAGGCCCTGGTCCCCATGGGCAAGGCGCTTGGCGTGGGCCCCCCGGCTCATTTGCGTAAGACGTTGTTATCATTGAGCTTTGACCCAAGCCATTTCACCACACGGTGCTTCGATCCGGCGGAAGCCACACCTTGGGACTTCATCGACCACGGTATCAAGAACAACTTCCTCAACCGGGAATGGACTAAGTTCGAGGCCGGCAAGATCACCCATTACTGCATGCCCGAAGTTTGCCGAAGTTGTGGCGTTTGCTAAAGCTCGGCACTATGGTTAAATCCTTTTCGCCATGCTATCGTAGGAAGCTTGGTGAAGGACGGAACGGATGCGGAAAAATCCCCAAAATCGGCTTTTCAGGCGGGCGGTGGCATTGGCCGGACTGGCTTTGAGCCTTTGGGTTTCGGCTCCGGCTGCCGCTCAGGTCTATTCGACCACCGGGACGGCCTATGGCGGCACCTATTATTATCCGGGAACCGTCGTCGTTGAACCTTTGCTCTTGCCGAGAACGGGCAGCAACGATTATCTTTACACCTACGATAATGTTTACGGGGCAGGGGCTTCGGCCGCAGGGCGCATGGACCGTGTGGTTCACAATCCCCCACCGCAGCTTTACATCCCCCGGCAGCAACCGCGAGTTTACTTAGGTTACTAACCAAACCCTCCTTTTCGGGGAGGTCGACACTTCAGGATGGCCGGCTCGTCACAAACGGGCCGGCCATTATATTTCGTGCCCCCTTTGAAAAGGGGGGCTAGGGGGGATTTAAGAGAGGCGAGATCTTGCTCGGAGATTGACCCTGGTCCCGATCCGTCCTAGGTCTGCCGGGTGCTGAAATTCTTCTTCAACCGCAACAGCCCCATGATCTGGGCGGTCAACGGCCTGGCCTTTTTCGAGATGGTGGCGATTTTCTACGGCCATTGGCGGGGGAGCCTGAGCCTCGGAGCGGCCACCGTCTTCCTATCGATTTCCTGGTGGATTCTGAACCTTTGCAATGTCTTTCCCTGGTATTCCCAGAGGACCGGCCCCGACGGCCGGCCGGAAAAGCTGGGGATTCGGCTGCACTTTCACAAGGCCATGATTCCCTACCTTTACATCCTGGCCTTGGCCTTTCTGCTCAAGCTCCTCGGGGTTCCGGAGCTGGTCCTGGGCTTCTTGGGTGTGCTCTTCCTGCCGCTTTATTATGTCAACGTCATCCTGCTTTATTTTCACTTCCGGGACTCTAGCAGCTTGACCCCCGGCTATTTCAGTCATAATTTCTATCGCAAAGACGAGGAACCCCCATGTACCCCCTAGCCATTTTCGGCCTTGGCCCACCCGAGCTCCTGTTGCTCCTCCTGATCATCCTCATCGTTTTCGGGGCCGGAAAGATCCCCCAGATCGGCAGCGGTCTCGGCAAAGGCCTGCGCAACTTCAGGAAATCGGTCAAGGGCGAGGACGAAAATGACGCTCCGCCACCCCCCGGCAAGGCGTCTTAAAATCGGCGCCAGCCGGCGATTCGGCTTTTGACACGCTGAGTAAAATATCCCATACTTTCTAGTAGAGGAGAACGAGGTCGATTGACGCAATTTCGCCTCCATGGCAGACCCTGTTTCGCGTCATCCCTGCGTCATAAAGGAGAGTATCATGGATAAGGACCGTTCCGGCCGCATCGTCAAGCGCTACCAAAACCGCAAGCTCTACGACACCCAGAACAGCTGTTACGTCACCTTGGACGAGATCGGGCAAATGGTGAAGCAGGGCGAGGACGTCAAGGTCGTCGACAACCGCAGCGGCGAGGACCTGACCACCGTGACTTTGACGCAGATCATCTTCGAGGAAGAGAAAAAGAAGAAGAGCCTGCTGCCCTTGGCCACCTTGAAGAACATCATCCAATCGGGCGGCGAATCGATCGCCGAATTTTTCTCCAAGGGCGTCGCCTCGATCGGCAACGTCCGGACCGAGGTCATCGACAAGATCAAGGACGAGTTCGAGGACGGCGGCAGCTTGGTGAAAGACATCCTCCACCGCGCCCACAAGACCGTCGATGAGCTGCAGCGCAAGGTCGAGGAGAAGATCAAGATCCCCTTCGTCGGCAGCAATGCCTCGCGCATCCCTCAGCTCAAGACCGAGCTGCGGGCCCTCCGCAAGAAGATGGCCACCTTGGAGCGCAAGCTCAAGGACTACCAGAAATCCGCTTAAGGGAGTGGTCGCTGGCGCCCGCCTTAGTGTTTTTGCCCGGTTGGGGTCTGGGTGGGAGTGTCCCTCTCAGAATACTGCCCGGTCGGGCTAGTCGGGGCAAAAAATCCGCTTCGCAGTAAAACTTGGAGTCTTCCTTCGTCAGCCTCCAAGTTTTCTGCTCCGACGGATTTTTTGCCCCTCCTACGCCCTCCCTCCTGCAGTGATATTCTGAGAGGGACACTCCCACCCAGACCCCAACCTACCGCTGCTTTTTTCACTTTGCTTCTGTCCCAGAATTGGCACGGACGTAGGTCGGGGAGGCCGGGGACTCCTCCGAGCGGCTTTTGGGCCGTCGATCACCTTAAGGCATCCAATAGATATCGATGGACCAAGCTTTTCCTGGCCCGGCCCGAGGGCCAGGAAAAAAAGCGAGGAGGATGTCCCCGGCCTCCCCGACCGGGCAGAAAGACCAAAGTGGGCATCGGCAGACCCCTAAGCCCGGGTGAAACAGGCTGGACGCCCCGAATCCTAGGCGTTAGGAGAGGGGGCATGTACGAAGTCGTCATCACCCAGCCCTTCGTGGCCGCCCATCGTTTGACCCTTTACGACGGCAGCCTCGAACCGCTCCACGGCCATAACTGGAAGGTCGAGGTCCGCCTCGAGGGCAAGGACTTGGACCAGATCGAGGTGTTGATCGACTTCCTCGAAGTGAAGAAGGAAGTCCAAACCCTGCTCAAGGAGATCGACTACACCTTCTTGAACGAGAACGAGCGCTTCGCCGGCCGCAATCCCTCGGCCGAGGTGGTCGCGCACTGGATCTTCCAAAAGCTGAAGTCGGCCATCCGGCACCCGGTGGCCAAGATCCGCAAGGTCACGGTCTGGGAGACCGAGGACTGCGCGGCGACATACTCGGAATCTCCCCCTCCTTTGTAAGGAGGGGGCAGGGGGAGGTAGATCGTTTGCTAAGATGCCAAATTTGGCATTTTGCCGACTCTCTACCCCTCCCTGACCCTCCCCTTACAAAGGGGAGGGAAAGGCAAAGATGTCTTCCTCCTTCGTCGCACTCCTTTCCGGCGGTCTCGATTCGACCGTCGCCGCCTTCGCCGCCGCCCGCCGCGGCCCGGTCGGCATCGCGGTGGTTTGCGACTACGGCCAACGCGCCGCCAAGGCCGAGATCGATGCCGCCAAGCGAATTTCGAAGCGGCTCAAGGCCGAGTGCCGGGTGATCAAGCTGCCCTTCCTCGAGCAGGTCACCAAGACCGCCCTGGTGATGAACGACAAGGTCATTCCCCAGGTGAAGATGAGCAAGCTCGACGACCGGACCGAGACCGAGAAAAGCGCCCAAGACGTCTGGGTGCCCAACCGCAACGGACTTTTGCTCAACATCGCGGCCTGCCTGGCCGAGGGCGAAGGCTTCTCCGAAGTCGTGGTCGGCTTCAACGCCGAGGAGGCCGCGACCTTTCCCGACAACAGCGCCAATTTCGTCGACCGGGCCGACCGCTTCTTCGAGCTTTCGACGCTCGGCCGGATCCAAGTCTTCGCGCCGACCATCGGGCTCAACAAGACCGAGATCGTCCGCCTCGGCATCGAGCTCGACGTTCCTTTCGGCGAGGTTTACAGCTGCTATTTAGGCAAGAAGCGGCATTGCGGCCGCTGCGAATCCTGCGCCCGCTCGCGCCGGGCCTATGAGAGAGCCGGCCTTTGGCCCCAGCTCAAGGAGCGATTCGAGGCTTGATGCAAACCCACCTTCACCAAGAAAAGCTGAAGTACGACGGCTCCCAGCTGAGCTCGCACTTCGCTTTCCGCCAGTTCGGGCTGCTCGGCGACAGCGTGGTGGCTTTCTTGGGGCCCTGCGAGGTCAAGATCGACGCCATGGTCGACCTCGAGGACGTCCGCCGCGATGCGCCGATCTTCAGCCGGGAGATGCTGAGCTTCATCGTCGAGAGCTTTGCCTTCGACTTGAGGGCGGCCGCCGCTTTCCAGCGCTTGATGGTGGCGATCGTCGCCGAGCGCCTGGCCGAGCGGAAGGTCGGGCCGATCCGGCGCCAGGGCGACGATCTCTTCGTCGGCGACCGGAAGCTCAGCGTCTCGATCGCCGCGGCTTCGCCGGTTTCGAGCTTGATTCACTTGGGCCTCAACGTCGACGCCGCGGGCGCGCCGGTGCCGGCGGTCGGCCTGGCCGAATTCGGTATCGAGGGACCGGGCTTCGCCGCCCAACTCTTGAGCTCCTTCCAAGCCGAATACGAAGGCCTGCTTCGGGCGACCTGGAAAGTGAGGCCGGTGCGATGAAGGACCGGGCCAATCTCATCGAGATTTTCTCCAGCTACCAAGGCGAGGGTCCCTATGTCGGCCAGCCGATGACCTTCTTGCGTTTCCAGGATTGCGCTCTCTCCTGCCTCTACTGCGACACTCCGGCCTCCTTCGAGAAGCACCCCCGGTTTCGAGTCGAGACTCCGCCGCGGAGCCGAAGCTTCGAGCCTATCGAGAACCCGATCGACGGCCCGGCTTTGACCCGCTTGCTCGAATCCTTCAACGATCCCTTCTTGACCCTCACCGGCGGCGAGCCCCTGCAGCACGCCGATTTTTTGCAGGGCTGGCTGCCGAAATTGCCGCGGCGGTTCAAGGTCCTGCTCGAGACCAACGGCGTCCTGCCGGCGGCCTTGGCCAAGGTCCTGCCGTGGATCGACATCGTCAGCATGGATCTGAAGCTGCCCTCGGTCACCGGCATGCGGGCCTACTGGAAAGAGCATGGCGAGTTCCTCAAATTGGCCCGGGGCAAGGAAGTTTACGTCAAGCTGGTGGTCAGCCAGCCCACCGACCTCGGAGAATGGCGCGAGGCCGTCGCCTTGGTCGAAACCGAAGCCCCGGAAATCCCTTTCATCCTCCAGCCGGTCACGCCCTTCGGGCCGGTCCGGGAGGAGATTCGGCCCGAGCGCCTTCAAGAGCTCTTCGAGCTGTCGAGCCGCCGCTTGAAGGACGTCCGGGTGATCCCCCAGGTTCACCCCCGCTTGGGAATATTGTAGGAGGTGCCCATGCCCTTGCAGACCCGCGAAGAATTGGAAGCCCTGGAAGCGCGGAGCCTCGCGCCCTATGCCTGCCTCAGCGCCCAGTCCTCGGGCCGGGAATATCCCCAGGAAGAGCATCCCTACCGGACCCGCTTCCAACGCGACCGCGACCGCATCGTCCACAGCAAGGCCTTCCGCCGCCTCGAGTACAAGACTCAGGTCTTCGTCAACCACGAGGGCGATCATTACCGGACCCGGCTGACCCATAGCTTGGAGGTGGCTCAGATCTCGCGGAGCATCGCCCGGATGCTGCGGCTCAACGAGGATCTCTCGGAGGCGATCTGCCTGGCCCACGACTTGGGCCATCCGCCCTTCGGCCATTCCGGCCAAGACGTGATGAACGAGCTGATGAAGGACAAGGGCGGCTTCGAGCACAACCGCCAATCGCTGCGCATCGTCACGGTCCTGGAGGACCGCTATGCCCAATTCCCCGGCTTGAACTTGAGCTACGAGGTCCTGGAGGGGATCTCCAAGCATTTCACCGACTACGATCTGCCCGACGGCCGCGGCTTCCACCGCGAGGGCCACCCCAGCCTCGAGGCCCAGATCGCCAATTTCGGCGATGAGATCGCCTACAACAACCACGATCTCGACGACGGGCTGCGCAGCGGGATGATCAGCGTCGAGCAGCTTCGCGAGGTCAAGATTTGGCAGCAGATTTTCGAGAAGGTCGAGAAGGAGCTGAGCGAAGCTTCCTTCAAGGTGAAAGTCCATGAGACGGTCCGCCGCTTGCTCAATCTGCTGGTCACCGACTTGGTCGAGCAGACGATGGCGGCCCTCGAGCAGCAAAAGATCGCCTCGCTCGAGGACGTGCGCCAGGCCGCCAAGCCGATCGTCGGCTACAGCGAGGACATCCGGGTCAAGAACGCCGAGCTGAAGAAGTTCCTCTTCAAGAACCTCTACCGCCATTACCGGGTCGAGCGGATGGCCGACAAGGCCGAAAGGATCCTGCGCGATCTGTTTCGGGCCTACACCAACAATCCCAAGATCCTTCCGCCCTGGATCTTCACCCGGGCCGGCAGCGCCGATCCGCTGCGGGCGATCTGCGACTACGTCGCCGGGATGACCGACCGCTTTGCGCTGGACGAGCACCAAAAATTGTTCGATCCTCACGCCCGCGTCTAATTTTTAAAAGGCAGCTTATGTTTCAAGGCAAAAAAGTCGAAGTGGTGCTCAACACTCCCATCCTCATCCATGTTCCCGAAGGCGATTCGGGCAAGAGCCGGACCGAGGCGGTGGTCAAGATCCACGCCCAAGTCGCGGCGGCCAGCGAGGCCGGCTTCCAGCTCGAGCTGGGCGAGCTGTTCAACGAAAAGCAGCAAAAGGTTCCCGCGCCGCATCGGGCGATTTTCCTGCCTCTTCACAAAGTCGATCACGTTTTCCCGATGGCTTAGGGCCACTGACAACCTTTCCCGGCTCCCGGCGATAAGGGCTCGGTTCGCCAAACCCGGATAGTTTTAGGTATTTCTTCGCCTGCAAAGGGGCACAGCCTTGGCCGGAAAGGTCACCCAACGTCTTACGCCCGAAACCCGGAAGCTGCTTCCGGAGCATGAAGGTTTCTATTCGGCGGCTCTCGATCTTTACGCCCAAAAACGAAGTCCCTTGGTCCTCAAGGCCCGCGATCCCGAGGCCCGGACCGAGGCCGAGGTCCGGCCCAATGGCGACGTCGAGATCACCCTAGTCCTTCCCTTCGACAGCAATGACCAAGCGGCCGACGGGCGGATCTACCTCAAGGACCGCTTTCTTTTCGATCCCACTCAAAAAGTCCTGAAAGCCTATCAGCGGAGCTTCGAGCTGGCCGGCAACTCGGCCCCGGCTTGGCAAACTTGGCTGGCGAAATATCGAGCAACCCTCCGGCCTCCGCCCAAGCTCAACGATCCCAAGATCCTGGACTTCGCTCTCGGCGTCGCCCGGACCTATGCCTTGCCCTTGGTCGACGAGCGTGGCCAAACCCTCGAAAAATTCCGAACGGCCTTCTCCAAGGAGGATCGCCATCTCGACCAGCTTCACGTCCTCATCAAGGAAGCCGGCCAACGTCAGGGGCTGGAGGATCTGAAGCTGCGGCTTAAGGGCGAGAAGGAAAACCACTACCAGGTCCTGCGCCGTTCCGACGGCAAGGTCGAGCTGGTCTTCAATTTGGCGGCCGACACCGACGGTGACGGCGCCAACGGCCGCATTTGGCTGAAGGACCGCTTCCTCCTCGAGGACGGCAAGCTGAGCGATTTTTCCCGCGAATGGTCCTTGGAGTCGGCCGAGGCCGCCGACCCCAATTACCCGGTCATCCTCGAAAGCTTGAAGCGGCAGCCCGAGCCGGACCCGGATGCGACCAGGGCCTTCGCCGAAAACCTTTATCCCCACCTTGTCCCGCAAGCGAAGCCCCACCCGCGGGATTTGACGCCGCTCCTGGCGGCGGCGGTGAAGGGGCCGGCCGGCGAGAGTGTTTTCAAGGACCGGCGCCGGGTCTCGGCGGAGACCGTCCCCTTTCAACGTGAAATCCTCGAGCTGCTCCAGGTGCTGGCCGGCGAGAACCTCGCCAAACGGGCCGACCAAGCCTTGGGCCTGCTCAGCTTCGGGAGGAAAGTCGACGTCGACACCGACCCATCCCACCTGGTTTCGCTGTTCGAGAAATGGAAATCGAGCTTGGAGAGGGGCGACCGCGCCGGCCTGCCGAGCCTCCTGGCCCGGCTCGAGTTGAACCCGGGTGAAAAGGCGATGCAGCGAGAGTTGCAGCGGCTCAGCACCTTCGGCGAGTTGAGCGCCCTGGCTCAGGAAGGCGACCCCGAGCTCCGCCAGCAAGGCCTCCTCCACTTGGCCGAGCGGCTCTTCGACCGCGGTTACGCCGGAACCGCCCTGGCCATTGCCGGCCGACTACTCGCTTCGACCCTCAAGGGACGGGCCCAGCGCTTGATCGAGCTCGCCGAAGGCCGCGGCAGCTTCGGATCCAAGCTCGAATTCACCCTCAAGCACTTCCATCGCGAATTGACCAAGACTTCGATGCTGGTCGGGATGATGGCGGCGCCCTTCGGCGGGGTGGCTGTCGAAGCGACCGGCTTGAGAATCGCCCGGTGGCTCTACGACACCGGCCGGATATCCCGGCTCGGCGGCGGGGCCAAATTCCTCGCCTCGGTTGGCGGGATGTTCGGCGAGTCCTTGGCCTTCACCGGGATTCACCGCGGCTACGAGCGGCTGGGGAATGGCGGGCCAACCGCCTGGCGCGGCGCCGGCGATGAAATCCTTTCCTCGGCGCTGCTCTTCGGCGCGATGCGCAGCGCTCACGCCGGCGGCACCTGGATGGGCAGCCGCTTGGCCGAAGGCAAGCTGAACTTCAAGCTGGGTGGCCGCGAGGTCCGTTTCGGCGGCCGCCAAGGGCTCGAGCCTTTTACGCCGGATTTGGCGGCCGCGACTCCGACCGGCCGGCTGATGCTGAGCGATCCTTGGGTTCCCGAGGCCGGCCTTGGTGCGCCGGCCTTGACCTCACTGGGCCGCTTCACCACCGGCCTCTTCCATCATTTCGGCGGCATCGCAGCGATGCAAATCGCCGGCTCGGGCAGCCGGCTCTTCGAGCTGGCGCCGATCACCGGTCAGGGTTTCATGGGCGACTTCTTCGACTCGACGGTGGCCTACCTCCAAGCCATCCTCGGTTTCAGCCTGGCCAACCGGCTGACCCGGGGCCGGCTCCAATCGAGCTTGGGCGAAACCAAGATGCGGCTCGGGGCGATGGACGCTCCGGGCCTGCCCGATCCTCGAGCGGCCGGGGCCCGCAGCGGCTTGTTCCGCCCCAACATTCCGGAGCTGCGCCTTTTCGACCTGCACCAAGGCGGGGCTCGTTTCGATTTCCGAATTCTTCCGGGACGCGAGACTTCGCTGGATGGCCTGCTTTTCGGCGATGAGGCTCATCGGGTCCTGGTCGGGATGGATCAGGCCGGTATGTACTTGATCGATCGGCGGCCTTCGGTTGCCCCGCCGGCTAGCAGTATTCCGGCCAATCATTGCCGCATCATTAACCTCCAGGAAGAGCCGCTGATTTTCAACCGCCAGCCGCTGGCGGTTCAAACTCGGATGCCGATTCAGGAGGGTGACAGCCTCGCGCTGGGGATGAGGAGCCTCAAAATCGCTCATCCCCGTTTTTCCCCGATGTTCCGGTTACTCGGTGACCTCAATGTTCGCCAGCAATTGAGGCTGGGTGCCCGGATCGATGCCGCCGGCGACCTCGAGGCCCTGGTCGGAGGATTTCAAGCCGAGGGCCAAAATGAGGCCGCCGGCCATGTTCGGCGAGTGTGGGCAGGCGGGGAGCTGCTCCATGGACTGCCGGTCGAGCTGGGCTTGCAGGGAAAAATGGAAGCCCTGATCCACGCCGAGCTGAGAAAAGGCGAGCGCGAGGGTCTCGACGAGCTGGCGGTCAAGCTGAAGCCGGCGGCCCTCAATCCCCGCTGGTCGCCGGTCGAGCGGTCCCTCCATACCAACCGGGCGATCGAGAAGCTCCAGGCCGAGCTCCGCCGGGCCGAGTCGGTGCTGGAAGCCGTCAACATCCTCCGCAGCTCGCCCTTCCTCGAGATCGAAGGCAAGTCGATCCCGGCCATCACCCTCAGCATGAACGAGGTGGCGACCCGGCAAAGCGGCGCCGTCCAAGACTTGCCATACACCGCCGGCATTCGCCAAAGAGTCCGCGATATTTTCGAGCGCGACAATTACTGGGCGGCGATGCGCTTCCGCGACGAAGGCCAGCCGCTTCGGGCCCGGGACTCTTCGATGCAGGCCGATTACCTGCGGCTGCACGAGGGCCTGCAGGAGATTTATCGCCGCATCCGAACCTCCCAAGTCCTTCGCGAGGAGCTTCCCAAATACCCGCCCGGCCGGCTGGAAGAATTGGTCTACCAAGTGTTGGAGCGAGGTCAGCCGGTGGAAATTCTGCCGAGCAACGACGGGCTGCGCGGCTCGGTGATGCTCTACCAAGCCGACGTCACCCATGCGGCCGAGCGGCTTTTCCCGCTCCCAATGGAGGCCCGGATGGATCCTTGGACCGGCGAGAAGGTGGATCGCAGCAATCGCGAAGCCCGCTATCGCCTGGCCCGCCATGTCCTGAATTTCGGCGCTCTCCGCCCGGTGCTGGGGGTGGCCTCGCATCATGAGCGCCAAGAGCTGAATCGCTTGGTCAAGAAGCACCTCGACGGCCGTCACACCGGCAATTTTCTCGGCGGCCAGCAAATCCTCCGCGATCATTTCGATCGGGCCACGCCCCAGGCTCAACGGATGTTGCGCAAGGCCCGGCCCGAGGAAAAGGCCCTGCTGCTGGCGAATTATTTCGGGCCCTTCCGGCGCCGCGACCTGGCTCCGGCGACGGCCTTCCAGGTGTCGACCTGGATGGGGCAGGCCGGCATGTTCCGCGAGGTCGGAGTCACCTATGAGATTCGCCACGATTCCCTCCGTTCCACGCTCTCGCTCGGGAATTTGGGCAACGTCGAGCCCCAGCATCGCGACGACTTCTTCGCCCTTCACACCCATCCCGAGCTTTACCTCGGCCGCGGCGGCCGCAAGATGGGGTGGGAGCAGTCCGGCCACGTCAACACGATCATTCTGGAAAACGCCTCGATCAGCACCAACACCCTGAACATCCTGCCCTCGCAGGTCGATTTGCGGCTCTATTTTCAGAAGTCCCAGGCGTATTGGCGGATGGGCAATCCGATGAAGTACGGTGAGACTCCACTGTTCAAGGTCGAAGCCAACCGTTTCCGCAATTGGGTGATCCATTCGCTGGGCCTGTCCAAGATCGACGTGGTGCTCGACGCCCAGGGCCAACCCCGGCAGATCGAGGTGATTTTCGCCGCCCGCCGGCTGGCCCGCTTGCTCAGCAGCGAGTATCAAAAGCAAAAGCAAACGCTCGAGGCGATGAATGCCGAGTTCGGGATTCCGGTCCTCGTCGCCGAGGGCGATTACGCCGCTTTGATGTCGGAGATGCCTTACGGAGTCCGCTCGCTCTTCGATAGTCGGAATTGATTCAGTGGAAAGCGTGGAATAAGAGGAAGCCGAATCCGGCGAGAGCCAGCAAGCCGTGCCCGACCGCCAGCCATTTCGGAACCTTCTTGCCGAGCAAGTCCCGAATCCCCATAAAGAATCCGCCCGAAGCGGCCAAGAGAAAGAGGACCAGGCTTTCGTAGGGCTTGGGCGCGGCGCCGAAGGTGTAGACGATCAAGAGCAGCAAGCCGGCCGCGGCCATTCCGCCGTGCAGGAAGAGCAGCCCCTTGGGCGTCGGCTTGTCCCGCAAGACGAAGCTGAGCAGCGTCGCGCCGAGCAGCGCGGCCAGGGCGAAGAGGGCCAACGAAGCGAGGATCATTGGATCCTCCTTTCCTCGAGGTCCCGGATCGCCGGGCCTTCGAGGACTCGGCCGTCGTAGGAAAAGCGGCTGCCGTGGCAAGGGCAGTCCCAGGTCCTTTCGGCGTCATTCCATTTCACGATGCACTGAAGGTGGGTGCAGACCGCCGAGACCACGTGCAGCTGCCGGCCCTCGTCCCGGTAGGCCGCCACTTTCTCTCCCTCGAGCTCCAGCGTTTTGCCCTCGCCCGGCGCGATATCCGAAAAATGCTTGGCGTCGACGTTTCGCGGCAGGTCCTTGAGGTATTGGAGCAGGGTGTTGGCGTTCTCCTTGATAAATTTTTCGGAGGAAGCCAGCGGGGTGAAGCGGGTGGAATCGTAAACCTCGGCCCAGGGGTTTTTGTTTCCCAGGATGAGGTCGGACAGCAGGATGCCGGCGACCGTGCCATAGACCAAGCCATCGGCGAAATAGCCGGTGGCGACGTAGGTATGCTCGGCGCCTTCGCCGGCCCGGCCGATGTAAGGGACACCGTCGGCGCTTTGGTAGTGCTGGGCCGACCAGCGGTATTCGATCGATGCGACTTCATAATTTCGGCGCAGATATTCTTCGATCTGCTGGAACATCCGCCGGTGATCGTTGGCCGGCGCTTGGCCGGTCTTGTGGTGGCTGTCGGCCACCACCAGCAAGTCGGGATCGCCCGATCCGCTGCTTTGGCTGCTGGTGGCGTGGTGCGGCTCGGCGGTGTCCCAAAAATTGGCGTTGGGCGGAAGCGGGCCCTGCAACCGCGCCGCCACCGCGTAGCTGCGGTAAGGGACGGCCAAGGTCTGGAGGATATGGACTCCTTTGGGGATATGGGTGGCGAGGATCAAGTGGCCGGCTCGGACTTTCCCGCCCTCGCAGCTCGCCAGGCAGCCGCCGTCTTGCTCCTCGCTCGCCAGGAAACGGGTGTTTTCGAAGAGGAGACAGCCTTGATTCGCCAAATCCTCGGCCAGGATCGCAATATACTTCAAGGGGTTGAAACGCGCCTGGTTTTCCATCTTCGCGGCCTTGCTGACCTTGAAGGGGAGTGGAAAGGCATCGACCCAATCGATCGACTCACCGATTTCCCGGAGCGTCTTCACTTCGTTTTCGACGATCGAGTCGTTTTTTTCATCCGTCGAATAAAGGTACCAGGGTCGGCGGTGGAAGGAGCAGTCGATCCCTTTCTCCCGGGCCAGCGATTCGATGTAGTCGATCGAGAAACGCCGCGAGGAAGCCACGGCCCGCGCGATTCGGTCGCCGAGCTTCGATTGGATTTTATGGTAGTAGGGCTGAATCGCGACGTAGAGGTTGCCGGTCGAATCGCCGGTGGTGCCGCCTCCAACTTGGAGGGCCTCGAGAATCGCGACTTTCTTCCCGGCCTTGATCAGCTGGAGAGCCGCGGTGATGCCGGTGATGCCGGCGCCGACGATGGCGACGTCCACGTCGATATCTCGGTCCAGCCGGGGATAGGCGTTCCGCTCCTTTTGAATCGCTCGCCACAGCGAAAGGGTGCCCATCTCTCAAACTAAACTTTTTGTCCCGAAGGGCGCCATCGGGGCGATTCGCATTTAAGAGTGGGGGAATCCCCGGCACCAAGCCGATTTTAAATGGGGCTCGGCTCCGCCCGCGGTCGGAAAGTCGAAGGGCAGGGGGATTTCCTTGGCGATTCCAAGGCCCGAAGCCTGGAGGGCGGATTTAAGCCGGCGTCGAAACTCGCCGGCCTTCAGCGCTTCCAAGTTGATCGAGAGGAAAAGCCAACCCTGGCGACTAAGCAGGGCGGCGGCGCCGCCGACCAAGGCCTCCAAATCCCGTCCAAGGTTGAAGGCCCGCTTGGGCCCCCGGCCGAAGCTGGGTGGATCGACCAGGATCAGGTCGAAGCGCTCGCCGCGCTTGGTGGCCTTGGCCAAAAAATCCCAGGCGTCCTCGGCTCGGTTGCGGCAGCGTCGGTCGGCGAAACCGTTGAGCTCACGATTGCGGTCGAGCCAGGCCAGGGCCTTTTTCGAGAGATCGACCGAGACCACCTCCTCAGCGCCGCCGGCCAGCGCCGCAATGCTGAAGCTGCCGGTGTAGCAGAAGAGGTTGAGGCAGCGTCGGCCCTCGCTCAGGCGACGAGCCTCTCGGCGATTTTCGCGTTGATCGAGAAAGAGGCCGGAGTGGGGGCCTCGGCCCAAGGCGACCTCGAAGCGGAGGCCGTCCTCGGCGACCTCGAGAATTTCGGGCTCGGCCGAGCCCAGCGGTTCGCGGCGGCCCGGCAGATTGGCCACGAAATGAACGCGGCCGGAGCGCCGGGGAAAGATCCGGTCTTGGAGCTCGGACAAAGCCCTTTCCAAAGCCGGCATGGCCCCCAGCCACTTCTCCGATTCGAGCGTCGCCAGCCAAGAGCCGCCATAGGCCTCGATTTCGAGGCCGGCCAGGCCGTCGGCTTGGCCATGGATCAGGCGAAAAGCCTCCAAACCCTGGTCTCGGACCGCGGCCTCGCGCCGACGCCAGGCGAGGGCCAAGGCCTCGGAAAGTCCTTCTTGAAAACTAGCCATTGATTCGTTAGTGCCAACGCCGCAAGATTCGACGCAAGCCCAATTTTGAGGTCGCCATGAACGCCCCCGCATCCAAGAACAGCTTCGACAGCCTCCAGGCCCTCGAGGCCGGCACGCAAAAATACCAAATTTTCCAACTGAGCCGCTTGGCCGGCCGCTTTCCCGAGGTCGAACGGTTGCCCTTTTCCTTGAAGGTCCTGCTGGAAAACCTGCTGCGCTGCGAGGACGGCAATTCGGTCAAGGCCTCGGATATCGAGGCTTTGGCGAAGTGGAAAGCCAAGGCCGAGCCAAGCAAGGAAATCGCGTTCCGGCCGACCCGGGTTTTGCTTCAGGATTTCACGGGCGTACCGGTCGTCGTCGACTTGGCGGCGATGCGGGAGGCCATCCTGAAGATGGGCGGCGATCCGAAGAAGATCAACCCGCTTCAACCGCTCGACCTGGTCATCGACCACTCCGTCCAGGTCGACAGCTTCGGCAATCCCGGCGCCTTCAAGGCCAATGCCGAGCTGGAGTTCGAGCGCAACCAGGAGCGCTACCGTTTCCTCCGTTGGGGCCAGAAGGCCTTCGAAAATTTCCGGGCCGTTCCGCCCGACACCGGCATCGTCCACCAAGTCAATTTGGAGTATCTCGCGCCGGTGGTCTTTACCCTGAAGCTCGGCCAGGCCTGCGACGGAAAAACCTACGCCTATCCCGATTCGCTGGTCGGCACCGACTCCCACACCACGATGATCAACGGTTTGGGCGTGGTCGGTTGGGGCGTCGGCGGCATCGAGGCCGAGGCCGCGATGCTGGGTCAGCCGATCTCGATGCTCATTCCCCAAGTCGTCGGCTTCAAGCTCCACGGCAAGCTGTCGGAAGGCGCGACCGCCACCGACTTGGTCCTGACCGTCACCCAAATGCTGCGCAAGAAGGGCGTGGTCGGAAAATTCGTCGAGTTCTACGGCCAAGGCCTTTCCAGCTTGAGCCTGCCCGACCGGGCGACCATCGCCAACATGGCGCCGGAATACGGCGCGACCATCGGCTTCTTCCCGGTCGACGAGGAAAGCCTGCGCTACCTCGAGCTCAGCGGACGCGGGGCTTCGGTCGAGCTGGTGCGGAAATACTGCGAGGCCCAGGGTCTCTTCCGCACCGACGCCACGCCCGATCCGATCTTCTCCGATACGCTGGAGCTCGACCTCGGCACGGTCGAGCCCTCGCTGGCCGGCCCCAAGCGACCGCAGGACCGGGTGCCGCTGCACAAGTCCAAGTCGATGTTCCGGCAAGCCCTCCATGAGCTGTTCAAGGGCAAGCTGGAGAAACTCGATCCGAAGCGGGTCGGCAATTGGCTCTCCGAAGGCGGCTCTCAAACCGCCTGCCTTCACATCGAAACCGAGCGCGGAGAATTGGGCGAGCTCGCCAAATGCGCGGTTCTCGATCACGGCAACGGCCGAGTCTCCCACCTGGAGCAGGGCGCGGTGGTCATCGCCGCGATCACCAGCTGCACCAATACCTCCAACCCTTCGGTGATGCTTGCCGCCGGCTTGGTGGCCAAGAAGGCGGTGGCGAAGGGCTTGAGCAGCAAGCCCTGGGTCAAGACCAGCCTGGCGCCGGGCTCCATCGTGGTCACCGAATATTTGAATAAGGCCGGCTTGATGCCAGCCTTGGAGAAGCTCGGCTTCCACCTCGTCGGCTACGGCTGCACGACCTGCATCGGCAACAGCGGGCCCTTGCCCGATTCGGTGGCCGAGTGCATCGAGAAGGAGGACTTGGTCGCCTCGGCGGTGCTCTCGGGCAACCGCAATTTCGAGGGCCGGATCAATCCCTTGGTTCGCTTCAATTACCTGGCCTCGCCGCCGCTGGTGGTGGCCTATGCCTTGGCCGGCCGGATGGACATCGATCTCTACAAAGAGCCTTTGGGCAAGAACGACCAAGGTCAGGACGTCTACTTGCGCGATGTCTGGCCGAGCCAGGCCGAGATCGACGCGGCGGTGCGGGCTTCGGTCCAAGCCGACATGTTCGGCAAGACCTATTCCGACGTCTTCAAGGGCGACGAGCGCTGGCGCTCGCTCGAGGTGCCGGCGGGCGAGACCTTCCAATGGGATCCGAATTCGACCTACGTCAAATATCCGCCCTACTTCGAAAACATGCCCCGCGAGCCCCAGCCGGTCCAGGAC
>DATEDP010000096.1 GCA_035281585.1 bacterium | reverse complement strand
TTGAAGCGCAGCTGCCAATCCGGCCCATTGTCCGGCCGGATCACGTTGTAAAACATGTTGGCGCCGGCGTTCATCGGCTGCTTGCCGGCGACGAAGGTCTTGGAGAAGCCGAGACCCAAGGGCAAGAGCCAGCGGTCGTCGTTGGGAGCCTTCCAGTTGGCGACGATCTGGGAATTGACGAGGCTGAGCGCCCATCCGCCCGACAAATTGTAATTGACGAAAGGCTGGAGCAGCATCTGGTTGACACCGGGCCGGTCGGGGTCACCGGCCACCGAGAAGACGTTGTTGACCAGGACGCCGGCGACGATCGGCCCGGTGGTGAGGACGAAAACTCCGGTCGGGCCGATGCCGAACTTGCCGGCGCCAAGGGTCTCGTTAGTTGCGGTCGGAAATTGGAAGATCGGGCCCAAGCCCATCGTGAAGGCTCCCCAACTCCTCGCGAAGAAGAGCGATTCCTGCATGTCGCTAAGGCCGAAGTCGGTTTCGGTCTGGTCCACCGGCTGGACCAGGAAGGGCATGATGGTGCGGGTCACGATCGACCATTCGCCGGCCAGGTGGAAAGGGATGACCGGCTGGAAGTTGAAAAGGAATTGGCTGCGGTCGAAGGGCCCGGTCTTGAAGTTGAAATTGAACTGGAGCGGAACGCTGATCAACGAGCTGACCGGGTTTTGTAACTGCTTGTTCAGGTTGGTTGAGTCGTGGCCGGCGGCTTCGGGCGGGCCCTCGGCGGCCCGCGCCCCGAAGGCGAAGAGAAAGGCCAGGCCCGTGATAAGAACAACCGCGGCTCGCTTTCTTAGTGTCATGGGAAAAGCCATTCTATTTAACCTTCACGACCGGCGGCGCCTGCCAAGTTCCATCCAGCACTTCGGGCTTAGGTAAATAAATCCGGAGGACGGCGAAGAAGAGTCCCTTGGGAGCCGGCAACCAATTCGGCTCCTTCTCCTTACCCGGCGATTCGGCTTGAATGTAGAGCGTCGTGCCGCCGTCGGGATCTTTCTTGAGCTCCGGCAGCATCGGCGAGTTGATGAGATAGCGATGGAGCGGATTCGCCACCAGCAGCTGATCTTGGGCGCCGTACATCGTCAAGGACCAGAAAGCCTTGGCCGGCGGCAGCTGGCCCGGCGCAAAACGCAAGGTATAGTCGGCTTTGGAACCATCGAGCGGCTGCTTGTCCCCATCGGTCCGGTAAAGAACGTAGAAGGCCTCTTCCTTGGTGTTGCCGTAGATCCCGGCCTGGGCGCCGGCAGCCCGATCCAAATAGTTGTTTTTGAGCATCTCCCGGGTTCCGAAGAAATCAGCGGAAGAAGTCGACGAGGCGATCTGGGCTTCGATCGCCTTTTGGCCGTCGGCCATGCCCTGCTTCAGCCCGGCTTCCATTTGAGGGCTGAGCCCGGCCACCTTCAAAACCTTGCCCGGCTCCACTCCGATCTTGGCGAAGCGTTGGCGAAGCTCGACCTCGCTGGGCACGGTCGGACAAAGCGTCAGGACGAAATTCAGGACGTTGAAAAACTCCAGCGATTTGCGCTCGTCGGCCGGTGTCAAAGGCTTGATGAAATCGATGGCCGGCGGTGCCGGCGGTGCCGGCTGCTTCAGGTAGGCCGAGAGCGGCGTGACCTTGTAGCCGGCTTGGATTTTTTTAACCTTCTCCAAATCGGCTTGGCCAAAGAGCTGGGTTCGGTATAGCAGCATGACCATTTCGGTCTCGGCCCGGGAAACTTTCTTGATTCCCTTGGGCGCTTCGCCCTTCCAATTCGGCCCCGCCACCAGGAAGTCCCCTCCCCCATTGCCGGTGGTCCGAGTTCCCAGATAGTCGAAATTGAAGGTGTAGAGGTCGACCATTTGGACCGAGTAATAGCGGTTCTTCTCGATGGCCGGCAGGCTGACCACGAAGGGCTCGGCCCGCAAATCGAGGATGGCCGTTGAGTAGGGGGTGTCGGAATTGGGTGTCTGAATCGCCTTGTCTTCCGGCGTGTAAACCCGGGCCGTGTTGTGAATTTGATTCATCGGCCCCTTGTACTCGGGACCGCTCTTGTCGACGGCGTAGGAATAAAGAACCCGATAGTTGTCCACCAGCGGGAAGCCGTAGATATAAGCTTCCTTGGCGATGGCGCGAATCTGGTTGGGGTTGAGCGTCTCGGCGGCCCGGCCGGCGGTGGGAGCCAAAATCAGAACCAATGCCGCTAAACAACGAAAACGAAATTTCCAAACCATCCTTCCCCTCCTTTGGTTACCGGGTTCACTTCCCAAAAATCCTATTCCAATCTTCCTTCATGCTGATCACGGTCCAACCCTTGGCCAGCGCTTCGTCCCAGGCTTTGTTCAAGGTGCCGATCTTGGACTCGCGGTCGTAGGCGTATTCACGCTCGGCGTCGTCATGGTGGACGAGCATCATCAGCGAGGGCCCGTTTCCGGCGGCCGTCCATTGCAGCATTTGCAAGTCGCCGTCGGAATTGCCGAAGGCCGCGATCGGCCGGCGGCCGATATGCTGGAAGATCCCCACCGGCTTGCCGGGACCGTCATCGACGAAATGAATTTTGGGTTCGCGAATCAGGGCCGGCTTGCCGTCGCGCAGCTCGTATTTCAATTCGATGCTGGAGCCGACGACCTGCTCCGGCGGAACGCCGTAGGCTTGCTCGGTCCAAGGGCGCATGAACTCGATCCCCCCGCCCGAGACGATGAAGGTCTTGAAGCCCTTGGCTCGCAAGTAGGCCAGGACCTCTTTCATCGGCTGATAAGTCAGATCCTTATAGAGGCGCTTGAAGCGAGGGTGCTTGGCGGTATCGATCCATGACCGGATCGTCTTCTCGTATTCCTCGGTCGACATTCCGGTGTTGGCCGCCGCCACCAGCTCGAGCACGGGCTTGTGACCTAAGGCCGCGAGGGCTTGGAAGTCGTTTTTCTCAATGGCCTGGTAGGCCGGATTGCTTTTCCACTCCGGATGCTTCGGAGCCGCGGCCTTCACTTGGTCGATCAGGAAAATGAATTGAAAATAGAGCGGCTGCTCGGTCCAGAGCGTCCCGTCATTGTCGAAGGTCGCGATCCGCTCCTCGGGCCGGACGTAATCCTTGCCCGGCTTGGTCACCCTCTCGACGAAGGCGACGATGGCCTGCTTGGCCTTGCCCTCGTTCCAGGACGGCAGCGGATCGGCGGCCCGCGCCGGCGAGCACAGGCCGAAGGCCACCATTGCCGTCATCCAATAGAATCGAAAGGCTTTCATTGCATGAAGGCCACCATTGCCGTCATCCAATAGAATCGAAAGGCTTTCATTGCA
>DATEDP010000095.1 GCA_035281585.1 bacterium | reverse complement strand
TAGAAATAGAGGACGACGTTCTTCTTGCCGGCGAAGTCGCTGAGCTTGACCTTGTTGCCTTCCTGGTCGGGGAGGCTGAAATCGGGGGCCTTGTCGCCCTCTTTCAACTCTTTCTTGGGCATCTTCTCTCTCCTATTTTCGATGTCATCCTGCGCGAAGCGAAGGATCTGCGAAGCCCAAGAAACTGAGCGTCTCAGAGCTCCTTCGTCTTCTCGGGACTCCCTTTAACGGAACGAAGCCGCGTCGACTCTTCGAAAAACCTTGGCAGGTCGCAGATCCCTTGTGCCCGTAGTTTGGGTATTCGCTTCGCTCAGGATGACCCGCGCTTTATCGCGCGGGTCACTTCGCTCGCGATCGCGTCGCCCATCTCCGCGGTCGTGTTCTTCCCGCCCAAGTCGGGCGTCCGGACCTTCTTGGCTTTCAAGATGCTCACCACCGCGGCCTGGACCGCCGCGGCCGCCCGCTTTTCGTTCAAGAAATCGAGCATCATCGCCAAGGTCAGGATGATCGCCACCGGGTTGGCGATGCCCTTGCCGGCGATGTCGGGGGCCGAGCCGTGGACCGATTCGAAGATCGCGTACTTCTTGCCGATGTTGCCGCCGGGCACCAGGCCGAGGCCGCCGACCAGGCCGGCGCAGAGGTCGGAGACGATATCGCCGTAGAGGTTCTCCAGCAACAGCACGTCGAATTGCGAGGGCCGGGTCACGAGCTGCATGCAGGCGTTGTCGACGATCATCTCGGCGTACTCGATGCCAGGATAGGATTTGGAAACGTGGCGGGCGCATTCGAGGAAAAGCCCGTCGGAGAGCTTCATGATGTTGGCCTTGTGGATCGAGGTCACCTTCTTGCGCTTGTTCCGCTTGGCGTAGTCGAAGGCGTATTTGGCGATCCGGGTCGAGGCCTCGCGGGTGATGACCTTGATGCTCTCGACCACGCCGGGCGCGATCTCGTGCTCGATCCCGGCATAGAGGTCCTCGGTGTTCTCGCGCATGATCACCAAGTCGACGTCGGGATAGGGACTGACGCCGGGATAGCTGCGCACCGGCCGCACGTTGGCATAGAGCTCGAGCTTCTTGCGCAGCAGGACGTTGATGCTGCCGAAACCCTTGGCGATCGGCGTCATCAAGGGCCCCTTGATCGCCACCTTGGTCTTTTTGATCAGCTTCAAGGTTTGTTCCGGCAAAGTGTCGTTGCAGCGCTCGATCCCCTTCTGGCCGGCGAAGGCCGGCTTGAAGTCGATCCTGAGGCCGGCGGCAAGGACGACCTTCTTCATTTCGGCGCAAATTTCGGGACCGATCCCGTCGCCTTCGATCAGAGTCACGGTATGGAGTGGGGACATGGTTCGGCATCATATAAAAATTGCCAGAAGAGGCAAGGACGCATAACATTTTGCCGATGAAGGTGTTGAGGATACAAGCCGAAGGATGCCCTCAAGAGGCACCGGGCCTTCAGCGGCGGTTCCGCGAGATTCGCCGGACCACTCTCGAGCTCTGCGAGCCGCTGGAACCGGACGATTACGGCATCCAGTCGATGCCCGACGTCAGCCCGCCCAAGTGGCACCTGGCCCACAGCACCTGGTTTTTCGAGACCTTCCTCCTCCTGCCCCATTTAAGAGATTATCGGCCCTACTCCCCCCACTTCGCCTATCTCTTCAATTCCTACTATAAATCGCTGGGCAGCCATCAGCCGCGGCCGGAGCGGGGCCTGCTCGCCCGTCCGACCTTGCGCGAAGTTTTGCAATATCGAAGCTACGTCGACGATTGTATGGAGAAGCTCTTCGAAAAAAGCGCCAAGACTTTCGAGACCAAGCTTCGCTTTCCCCTCACCCTGGGCTGTCATCATGAACAGCAGCACCAAGAGCTGCTCTTGATGGATGTCTTGCATAACTTTTTCTCCAATCCGCTGCGGCCGGTCTACCGCGAGCCGCCGGACCGGCCTTCGAACCCCGCCCCGGGCCTGAAATGGAAGGAATACCCCGAAGGCCTGCGCGAGATCGGCTTCGCCGGCGATGGCTTTGCTTACGACAACGAGGGGCCCCGCCACCGAGTTTTTCTCGAAGCCTTCGGCCTGGCCTCCCGGCCGGTGACCCAAGGCGAGTTCCTCGAATTCATCGGCGACGGCGGCTACTCCCGGCCCGAGCTCTGGCTCTCCGACGGCTGGGACCGGGTCCAAGCCGAGGCTTGGCGGGCCCCGCTCTATTGGGAAAAAGTCGGCGGCGCTTGGCACACGATGAGCCTGGGCGGCCGGATTCCGCTGGAGCTGGCCGCGCCGGTGTCCCACCTCAGCTATTACGAAGCCGAAGCCTACGCTCGTTGGGCCGGCAAACGGCTTCCGACCGAGGCCGAATGGGAAGTCGCGGCGCAAGACCGGGCGATCGAGGGAAATTTCTTGGAAAGCGGGAATCTGCGGCCAACGGCTTCGCCGGCCGGCGAAAATCCGGCCGCGCTCTTCGGCGACGTCTGGGAATGGACCGCCAGCGCTTACCGGCCCTACCCCGGCTTCAAACCGATGGCCGGGAACTTCGCCGAATACAACGGCAAATTCATGGTCAACCAAATGGTCCTGCGCGGCGGCTCCTGCCTGACGCCGCGGAGCCACATCCGAGCTTCCTATCGCAACTTCTTTCCACCTTCGGCCCGCTGGGCTTGCAGCGGGCTGCGGCTGGCGGAGGATCTATGAGCCTGCATCACGTTCCCCAGACCCGCGAAACCAAGTCCGATTTCGAATACATCGACCTCAATCCGCCGGAGGCGGCTTGGTGGCAGGAAGCGATCGCCGGCATGCAGCGCCGGCCCAAGAGCGTGGCGCCCAAGTTCTTCTACGATCAAGTCGGCTCTTGGCTCTTCGAGCGCATCACTCGATTGCCGGAGTATTATTTGACCCGAGCCGAGACTTCGCTGCTCCAGAGCAAGGCCGCGGAGATCGCCGGGGCCCTGGGCAGCGACTGCGAGCTGGTCGAATTCGGCTGCGGCAACTCGGCCAAAATCTTCTACCTGCTGGCGGCCCTCGAACGGCCTCGGGGCTACCTGGCCATCGACATCAGCCGCGAGCCCCTGCTCGAGCTCTGCGCCAAGGTCGCCGCGGCCCATCCCGGCCTGCCGGTGCAAGGCCTGCGGGCCGACTTCAGCGACTTCTTGAAATTACCGAAGATGAAGGGCCGCTATGAACGTAAGGCCATCTTCTTCCCCGGCTCCTCGATCGGCAACTTCGATCCCGAGGAGGCGGTGAAATTCCTGGCCCACGCCCGGGAAACCGCCGGCCTCGGCGGCAGCCTCCTGATCGGCGTCGACTTGAAGAAGGACCGGGAAATCCTGGAGCCGGCCTACGACGACGCCCAGGGCGTCACCGCGATGTTCAACAAGAATCTGCTGGCCCGGCTCAACCGCGAGTGCGGCGCCAACTTCAAGCTCGAGGCCTTCCGCCACCGGGCCTTCTATAATGAAGCGGCCGGCCGAATCGAGATGCATCTCGAAAGCCTCCTGGGTCAGACCATCCGAATTTTCGACGAGACGCTGCACTTCGAGCCCGGCGAGACCATCCATACCGAAAACTCTTACAAGTACCGGGTCCAAGAGTTCCAAGACTTGGCCACCCGGGCCGGCTGGACGCCCGAACGGGTTTGGCTCGACGGGGCCAAGCTGTTCAGCGTGCATTTGTTGCGGGGAAATACGTGAAAGTCCCCCCTTTGAAAAAGGGGGGTTGGGGGGGATTTGCAAGCGACGGCAAATTTAAAGCAGCCCCGATATTTTTGCGGTGATTTTTAAATCCCCCCTCCCCCCCTTTTTCAAAGGGGGGACTAATATAGGGCGATCGAGTAGGGACTCTTGCCCTCGGGATGGTTGCGAAGCAGGTATTCCTTGTCGACGATGAAGTGTTCGCGGGTGTAGCCGGCCTGCTCGATCTTCATCGTGTCCATCCGGATCGCGTCGCAGGGGCAGGCTTCGACGCAGAGCGAGCAATAAACGCAGCGCAAGAGATTGATGTTGTAGACCGCCGGATACTTCTCGACCCGGGGATCGGGATGCTCGGCGGCGACGATCTCGATGCAATTGGCCGGACAGGCGGTGGCGCAAAGCATGCAGGCGGTGCAGCGCGGCGTCTCGTCGGGCCGGCGCATCAGCCGATGCTCGGCCCGATAATAATCGGGGATGGGCTTTTTCATCTCCGGATACTCGTAGGTGAGGATGCGATCTTGATGGAAGATGTTGCCCACGGCGTGCTTCAGGGTGATCCACATGCCGCGGAAAACCGCGCCGATGTAGATTTTGTCCCAGAGCGAGAGTTTGGGCCTTTTGACCACGAGCATGAGAGATTCCCTAATGGAAACCTTTGCTTAGAAGCAAGCCGAATTTTGGCGTAGGGCTTTGCCGGCAAAAGGCATAAAATCCTCGTGAATTGTCATTCCGAGGAGCGAAGCGACGAGGAATCCCTGCGGAATTCCTTTCTTCTCATAAATCCGCGAAGATCCCTCGCTTCGCTCGGGATGACGAAGGCGGAGGTCCGATGTCCTTCGAGGAGGCCCTTAAGCGAGAAAAAATCCGCAATCTCAGCACCCGCCAGACGGTGACGGCGGCGCCGGGCGACAGTCTAGGCGAAGTGACGCGGCGGATGCAGGAAAAGAAGACCGGCTGTGCCGTCATCCTCGAGGGCAAGAAGATCGTCGGCATCTTCACCGAGCGCGATGCCCTGCTCCGTGGCCTCATCGCCGGCGCCGATTTCGCCACCCCCATCGAAAAGCTGATGACTCCCAAGCCCAAGCTCCTCGACCGCGAGGACAGCATCGCGGTGGCGGTCCGCCTGATGCACGACGGCCATTACCGCCACCTGCCGGTGGTGAATTCCAAGAAAGAGTTTCTCGGCTTGGTCTCGGTGCGCGACATCGTCCTCTATCTCTCGGAGAATTTCGCCACCGAGGTCTTTAACCTGCCCCCCGACCCGCACCAGGTCAGCAGCAGCGCGGAGGGGGCCTGATCATGGAGGTGCCCGCAGCGATGGAAACGCACCCAAGGCAGGAGCTCGACGGCGTCGTCATCCGCTTCGCCGGCGACTCCGGCGACGGCATGCAGCTCACCGGAAGTCAGTTCACCAACACCAGCGCCGTCCTG
>DATEDP010000094.1 GCA_035281585.1 bacterium | reverse complement strand
GTCAAACATTGTGCTTGGGGAACGCGGGAGACCTCAACGCCTTGCTTAAGTGTTTATGCCCGGCCGGGGAGCCCGGGGACTCCTCCTCACTTTTTTCCCTGGCCCTCAAGCCGGGCCAGGGAAAGCTTGGTCCGTCGATATCTATTGGATGCTTTAAGGTGATCGACGGCCCAAAAGCCGTTCGGAGGATGTCCCCGGCCCTCCCCGGCCTACCTCCGTGCTGATGCAAGGTCATCCTGAGCGAAGCGAAGGATGACAGGTAAGCCAGGACAGCGGTAGGTCGGGGGTTGGGGGGAGGGTCCCCTCTCAAAATATCTCTGCAGGAGGGAGGGCGTACGAAGGCCGAGAAATCCGTCGGAGCAAAAAACTTAGGGGCTGACGAAGGAAGCCACTAAGTTTTATTGCGAAGCGGATTTCTCGGCCTGAGTAGCCCGACCGGGCAGAATTTTGAGAGGGGATCCTCCCCCCAACCCCCGACCGGGCAAAGACACCAAAGCCGGCGAAATCGCAAAAATCTAGATTGGAAGGTTGAAGGTGCCGACCAAAAAGGCCTGCTTGAAATCAGGCCAGACCAAGAAACTCTCCGACCTTAAAGAAGGTTCCTTTGCGGTCGGCCGGTCCGAAGGCTGCGATCATGGCATCGCCTAGATATTCGCCGACAGTTCTCTTGGCGCCCAGTCCCAGAGGAACATAATTGAGGCCCGTCCCCAAAGCATACCCACCGGCAAACGCGGCGCCAATACATCCTGTGCGGGCGACAAGCCCAGCCATACCTTCAAGAGCCGTGGCACTAGCGGCCGCACCCTGAGCTAAACGAGGAATGAAGTACTGGGCCCCAACGCCAAGAACAGCACCACTGATCTGATTCCCCATCTCGTCCGCATCGGAAACCCTGGGGTTCCCTTCGACGAGTTCCATCCGGTTCACCCATCCGGATACAGCTGCAGCCCCCAGGAAAGCTGGAATGGTGATCCTTCCCCAGATGACCAAACGGCTCATGCCCAAATCCATCATGGATTTTGTAAGAGCAGCCGTCATAGCTGTAAAACAAGCTGAATTTGCCGTCGTCAAGAGAACCGAACGAGGCGTGCTGGGCTTCCTTGAAAGATGCAACGGAGAAGAATTTGTGTTTTCAATGGAAGCCTTGGCCGGGTTGATCGAAAGCGGTTTCATTGGAGCCCCTTCTAATAATTTTGCTAACTTATCGCCAAAAGGCCAACTTAGTTGTTAAAAAATCAAATCGGCAAGTTAAAAGTTCCGACCCGGATGCTGGGCTTGGCGAGGCGGCCGGTGATGTTGAGCGGGTAGACGCCCTGGGGATTCTTCTGCTGCTCGATGATGAAGAGGAAGGGCAAGGCCTTGGACAATGCCTCGGTCAGCGAAAAGGAGCCCTGCAAGGCCAATCGGTAGTCCGAGGGCTTGAGCGCCTGGAGGCTGACCCGGCCGCTCAAGTTGAGGTCGAGGTCGCCGCCCTTGAGGGTGATCGACTTGATCTCGAGGCTGTCTCTCTGGACCTCGCCCAGGATGACCGAGTCCTTGCCGCCGGAAAGCTTGATCGCCGGAATCTCCATCGCGCTCTCCGGCGCCGTGGGATCCAAGGCCAGGCGGGTCGAGCCCATCGTGAAATTGATCAGCTTGAGGTCGATGTTCCCTGAATTCTTGGTGGGATCGGCCCGATGCAGCGACAAATCGATGTCGCCTTCCAGCGTGCCGGTCAACGGAACCTGGGCCTTGGCGCTGAGGAAGCCCAAATCGGCCAAGGGAAATTCGTCGAAATTGGCGCTGAAGACGGTCTCGTCGCCCTCTTGGCGGTAAGTCCCCTCGAGGTCGCCCTTGCTGCCCTGGACGTAATAATCGAAATCCATCTTCTGCGACATCAAGCCCAAGGGCGAAAAGCCGAGCTTGAGCCGGGGCGTCTTCAGCAAAAGCTTTTCCTGGTCGCCCACCCCTTCCGAGACCTTCAGATCCTTGAAGGTCAGGCTGCCGAAGAGGCTCAGGTCCAAGCTGCCGACGTCGATCTTGTAGCGGCCCTGGGTTCGGTTCTCGATCTCGGTCAAGATCCGCGACTTGAGGGCATCGGTCGGAAAGACCCAAACCAGCCAGAATAGGAAGAAGACGATTCCGGCGCCGAGATAGAATAAGACCGAGATCTTGGAACGCATCGCTTAGCTGCCTCCCCCCTCTTCGCCTTCGCCGCCGGGCTGGGCCGTGCTCACATAGGTGCTGACCTCGAAATTGGCGTCGAACTGCTGTCGGTTGTCGTAGCGCGGCTTGAGCTGGAGGCGTTTGATCTTGAGGCTCAGGTCGTTCTGGCTCTCGATGCCGTAGAGGAACTCCACCAGCTGGCTCAGCGGCAGCCGCGAGAGCCGAACCGCCACGACCACTTCCTCGAAGTCCTCGCCCGGCGTTCCCGGCATCTCCTTCAGGGAATCGATGTTCTGGCCGATTCCGCTCTGGGTGGCCAGCGACTCGAGCTTGGTCGTGAGCTGAACCTGGGACTTGGGCCGGATCCGGCCCTCGACCGCCTTGAACTTCGACTGGGCCTGCTGGTACTCGCCGAGCTTGTCGACGACCTTGCTGACGTTTTTCTCGTGGCTGTCGATCTGCTTCTCGAGCTTGCTCAAGCGCGAGGAAGCGCAGGCCACCGGGATGACGATGAGCAGGAGCAGAACGATGCCGATCCCGACCGCCGACAGGACCTGCTCGCGCGGCCCCAAGCCGAGGAAGGTGTTGTAGAGCTCCTCGATGTTGAGCCGTTCCTTGAGCGAGTATTTTCCGGACTTGGCCATATTACGAACCCACCACGTCAAACGACAGCGAGAACTTGATCTCGTCGCGCACGCCCTTGCGGACGTTGCCGGTTTGGACGTTCTTGAAGTACTTCACCTTCTCCATCGCCGCCTTGATCTTGTCGACGCCCTCGTAGGAAATCGTCCGGCCTTCGATCCGAACCCGTTCCGGCGCGATGTTGAGGTCGTCGATGTCGAGGACCAGCTCCTGGCGCGGCGGCACCGCGCCCGAGATCGCCTTGAGCAGCTCCAGCGAGCTGAGCTCGCCCGAGCCGGCCACTTTCTTGAGCTTCTCGTCGATCGCCGCGATCCGGCCGTTGAGGACGTTGACCGCCTGGGAGGCCGTGGAGCCGCCGCCCTTGGGCAGGTCCGGCACCGAGGCCTTGACCATCTTGGCGACGTTCTTGTTCATCGTGTCGACCTGGGAGGAGAGCGAGAAATAGGCGATGAGGAAATAAGTCAGGCCCAGGGCGGCGACCAAGCCGGCGGCAATGCCGATCTTCTTGAGCGAGCCGCCCAGCTGCTCGATGTCCTTCTTGTAGGCGAAGTCGCCGCGGCGGAAATTGATCTTGGCGCCCTTATTCGGATAGACCGCCCGGAGAGCCTCGGCGAAGGCGGTCGGGACGACGTGACGGGCGGCCTCCCGGTCCTGGAGCTCGGTGAAGGAATCGTCGAGGACGTCGAGCTGGCTGACGTTGATGTTCAGCCGGTTCGAGAAGAAGCCGTCCAAGCCCTGGAGCCGCGAGCTTCCGCCCGAAAGGTAGAGGGCCTCGATCGGCCGCTCGCCCGACTCGTTGAAGGCGAAGAGCGTCTGCTTGAGCTGCTGCTGGAGGTCTTCGACCACCGCGTAGACCGCTTGCAAGCCCGGATCCTCGCTGCCGGCGCTCACCTGGGCCCGGCGGTGCTTCCAGGCCTCGGCCTTGTCATAGGGGAGCTGGAGGGCCTTGGCGATGGCTTGAGTCAGGTGATGCCCGCCCCAGGAGAGGCAGCGGAGGCCCTTGATCTTGTTGCCTTCGAGGATGACGAGATTGGTCTTGGAATGGCCCAGGTCCAAAATCGCATAGAGGCCCTCCGGCGGCAGGAAGCCGGGCAGCGATAAATAAGAAAGGTCGATGGTGTCGACGCCCATGTAGCGCGGATCGACGCCGCTGACTCGGATCGAGCTCAGGAAGCGCTTGAAATCGGAGGCCCGCAAGTAGGCCGTCAAGGCCTTGGATTCCTGGGGGCTGGTCGAAAGCAGGGTGTAGTCGAAGAGGACCTCTTCCAGATCCAGCGGGATGACCGTCTCGAGCTCGAATTCCAGGGTTTGGTCGATCTTCTTGACGTTGCCGAAGGGCATGGTCAGGGTGCGGAAGGCGGCCATCGTTCCGGGCACCGCCAGCACGCAGGTGTCGTAGTTGATCGAGTTTTCCTCGAAGAACTTGGTCAGGGCGGCCGAGGCCGACTGTTCGTAAGTCAGGACCTCTTCGGCGACCAGCGGCACTTCGTAGAAGTTGACCAGCTTGAACTCGCCGAAGCCGCGCTCGACTTGGGCGATCTTCACCGAATAGCTGCCGAGATCGATGCCAAGAACGGTTTGGGGCATCTATTCCACCCTCCAATACAGGGTTTGCCAACGGTTGGCGTTGTTGTTCGAAGTGTCGAGAACGGCCTTGATCTTGACTTGGGTCTCGCCGACCGTCCCGATTCCGATCACGCCGAAGATGGTGTTGTCGTTTCGCAGCATGCCGTTGAAAGTGTTGCTCGAGGTCGTTCCCGTCCCGGTCGTTCCCCGGGCCGTGGTGCTCCCGGTGAGAGTGGAAGTCGGACCGGGAGTAGCCCCCGGAGTGCCGGTGCCCTCGCCGGTCCCGGGCGCGGTCGCTCCCAAAGCCCGGTCCAATTCGTTTGCCATAGCCTGAGTGTCGGGGCAACTGTTTAGCACGGCGTCATAGGCCTTGGTCAAGAGCTCGACATTGTCGTCCTTGAGGGGCTCCATCCGGTTGGAGTTGGATTCGGTGTAGGCCAAGATGAGGGATTTGATCACGGGCTCCTGGGCCCGGCAAGCGTAGATCTTGTCGTCATTCCCATAGACCGTGACGTACTTTTTGAGCTTTTGGAAGATGTCCTCGGTCATGCCCGGCACCATCGTCAGTTCCTCAATGCTGAGCAGCTTGCCGTTCTTCATCTTGATTTGGCCGGCGGCGGCCCCGGCCCCTTCCCGGCCCCTTTCCTGGCCGCCGATCTCGTTCTGGGCGTCATCGCGGTCGACGTAGTCGGCGATATTCTGGACCAGCTCCTTGGCGCCCCGGTAGCGATCGTCGAAGAGACCCTTGAACTCGTCGGTCAGCAGGAGGTGGTAGAGGACGTTCTTAAGCCGGTCATAGGCCGCATCGGTCGGGGCCAGGCTCAGGAAGGCGTTGAGGTTGATCTTGGTGTTTTCCTCGATGACCTCGGAGGAAAAGTCGCCCTCAAAATTGAGGAACTCGCTGTCCTGGAGGTTGAAGGCGCCCAAGGCCTGAGTCTTTTCGTCGGGCGGCGGAGCCTCCTCGCCCTCGCCTTCCTCGCCGCCGGGGCTGGCGGCCGGATTGGACATGCTAGCCATGCCCCGAAGCAGCTCGGAGCTGATCGGGATCATCACGTAGAGCGGCTCGACCTGGAAATTTTTACCCAAGCGGGAGCTGGCTTGGCTGGCCAAGCGCCGGGCTTCCTTGTCGTATTTGATCACGAGCTTGGTGAAGGCCAGGCCGGACTGGGCCAGATAATAGGCTTGGGTCCGCTCCTTCTCGTTCATGGCCAGGTTGTAGGTGACATTGGAATTGTAGGCGAACTCCACCACCACCCCGCTGAGCAGGGCCAGCGAGGCCAGGACCATCAAGAGCGCGATGCCGCGGGCGCGGCGTGTTTTTGCTAAAGTCGCGATCATATGCCTCTTACCCTCCCCCCTCGTGGGGGAGGGTGATCGCCGAAGGCGATCGGGAGAGGGGGTGCTGCATAAGCAGCATTCTCTTAACGCCTCCCCCTCTCCCGCCCCTTCGGGGCACCCTCTCCCGCAAGGGGAGAGGGCCGTTAAAAATTCAGCGGCTCCTTCAACTGAATCGGCGCCAGGGTCGTGAACGTGCTCTTCTGCTCGTCGTCGGGCAGCTGAGTTTCGATCGTGATCTTGACCGCCATCGGCAGGCGATTGTTGAAATCGATCGATTTCGAATCCCAGGTCTTCTTGTACTCGTCGTTCTTGCTGTCGAGGTACTCGAAGCGGATGTTATCCACGTATTCCAGGATCGGGTAAGCGATCCCGCCTTGCTGCAGATTCTTGTCGACCGCCGTCGACTGCCGTCGCATCAGGATCCGCAGGTTGGCATCGTCGGGCATCGGCGCCAGGTAATAGCTCACTTCGGCCGCCTCGCTCTCCTTGGAGTCGGCCAGGAAGCGGGAGTGGGACATGGTCACGAAATCGAGCCGCTGCTCCTGGCCTTCGAAGGCATATTCCCCGTCGAAGGTCGCCCCCAGCAGGTCCTTGCTCTTGATCATCACCGCCATCTCGAGGTCGTAGGCCATTCGGTCCATCGCCTGGGTCACCGAGTGGTTGGCCTCGTCGCGGCCCTCGGTGTTGGACTTGCTGTCCAGGATCTGCTGGGTCGCGACGAAGAGGGCCAGCGCCATCGCCGCGAGGATCGCCATCGCGATCATCACTTCGAGCAAGGTGAAGCCTTGCTCTTGGCGGGGCCTATTGTTTCTCTTCAAACGTTTCACTTTTCACGTTTCACTTTTCACGTCTAGTTGCTCAGCTTCGCAATGTGCGTGGTCACCACCAAGGACTGTTCCTCGCCCAATTCCTCCCAAATCACCTTGGTGCTGATCTCACGCACCGACTCGTTGATCTTCTTGGTGACCATCTGGGCCATGTTGCGCATCGCCGTCTCCGGCGCCTGGTTGGCCTCGCCGGCTTCCTCGCCGGTGCTGGTCGTCGGCCCGGCCCCGGGGGCCGGCGCGCCGCCGCCCTCCTCCGAGGGGGCATCGGCGACTTGGATCTCGACCTTCTTGACCGCGAACTCCCAGCGATAGCGGTCGAGCGGCGGGTCGAAAGTCCCGTTATCCTCGACACCCTCATCGGGAAACTTGCCCTTGTCCAAGTCCTTTTGCAGCTCGATCATTTTCTCGGTCATCTTTTGCCGGGCTAGGCCGGAAGCGATCTGAATGTTTTCGGCCCGGCCGCTGGCCCGCAGCGAATTGCCCTGGGCCACGTAGATCGAGACCAAGGTGATCGCCAGGATCGAGAGCGAGATCATGATCTCGATCAGGGTGAAGCCGGCTTCGGGGGAGCGGCGTTTCATTGCACCACCTCGCCGCCCCGGTTGACCGAGAGATCCTCGGGGTTGACTTCGAAGTACTCGCTGCGGATCCGAACCCGCCCGGTCATGGGATTGAGCTGGAGCGAGTAGAAGCTCTCCTCGTCCTCGTCGGTCAGATTGATCACCGAGGGCTCGACGAAGCCATTGGGGAAGAAATACACCTCGACCTTGCCCTGCTCGACCCTCGCCGGCAAATGCATGACGCTGATGTCCTTGATCTTGATGCCGGCCGGCATCCGGACCGGCCGGACCAGGCTTCCCTCCTCCTGGGCGAAGGAGGCGCCTTCGGGAGTGGCCTCGTCGTCCTTTTCGGCCTCGCGCTTCTTCTGGGCTTCGTCGACGATCCGCACCAGGTAAGGCTCCTCGCTGGACTCGACCCGGTAGCTTTGACTGTCGAGATCGAAAACGATGCGATAATAGCGGTTTTTGATGGCGGCTTCGTTGTAGAGGAACTTGATGGTGCCGGCCAGCTTGGCCGATTGGTCGCGAAGCTTGGCTTCATTGCCCGGAAAGAGCACCGCGACGCCCAGCCCCATCATCAAAGCGATGATGAGGACGACGATCATGATCTCGATCAGCGTGAAACCGCGTTCCGGGGAAGGATAGTTACCCACCTTTGAAAAAGGGGGGAGCGAGAAGGCAAAAGGCGACTTGGCCGCCAGGCAAACTTCTCGATGGAGTTTAACCCTTTCAGAACTTGTTGGGGGATTTAAACCAAGCCTCTTCATTAAAAATAAGCGGACGATTTTTGCCACCGCTTTAAATCCCCCCTGCCCCCCTTTTTCAAAGGGGGGAGAGACTCATTTTATTCCTCGGCGCCGCCTTCTTCCTTGACCTCGTAGTTCGCGATGTCGGCGTCGAAATCCTCGCCGCCCTCCTGTCCATCGCCGCCATAGGAGATGATCTCAATCTTATGCCCGGCCGTCCCGGGGGAATTGTAGACAAAATCGTTGCCCCAGCCGTCCTTGGGCAAGGACTTGAGGTAACCGTCGGGCGGATAGTTGTCGGGAACCTTGCCGACCGTCGGCTTGTTCACCAGGGCGACCAGACCCTGCTCGGTTGTAGGATAGGAACCATGGCGACGCTTGTATTGGTCGAGGGCGCCTTCGATGTTCTTGATTTGGATCTTGGTCGTCTCGACCTTGGATTCGTCGAGGTAATTCAAGACGTTAACCGTCACTAAGGCCGCGATCGAGCCGATGATGGCCACGACGACCATGATTTCGATGAGGGTCATACCGGCTTCTTTTTTGACGGCCTCGCCGATGCCGGTGTTTTCAGTGACTCCTCGTTGGGACATAGAAACCCTCCTTGAAAGATTCGAACGGCAGATATTGTCCAAATGTTCCATATTCTTCAACCTTTTTAAAAGGTCCCGCCAACTTAGCGAGCCATTTGATTTAATTTGAGAATCGGCAAAAGGATCGAGAGGACGATGGCCGCAACCACGGCACCCATCACCACGATCATCAAGGGCTCGAGCAGGGTGGTCAGGGTGGAAACCTTGGTATCCACTTGGTCATCATAGGTATTGGCCACTTTTTCGAGCATGGTCTCGAGCTCGCCGGTCTTCTCGCCGATGGAGATCATGTGGGTCACCAAGGGCGGGAATTGGCCGCTGCGCTTCAAGGGCTCGGCGATCGATTCGCCCTCTTTGACCGAATTCCGGGTTTCCTCGATGACCTCGGTCAAAACCATGTTGTCGACGATGCCCTTGACGATGTCGAGCGAGGGCATGAGTTGAACGCCCGCTCCCATCAGGGTCGAGAGGGTCCGGCAGAAACGGCTCACCGCGATCATCCGGAACATTTCGCCGAAGATCGGCATCTTGAGGCTCATCTTGTCGAACATCTTCCGGCCCTTGGGCTTAGCCTTGTATTTCTTGACGGCGTACCAGATGCCGATGCCCAGCAGGATGACCAAGTACCAGTAGTTTTGGACGAAGCCGCTCAAACCGACCAGGATCCGGGTCGGCAGCGGCAGGGTCGCCTTGGTGTCCTCGAAGATCTTGACGATCTTGGGAACGACGAAGACCAGCAGAAAGCCCATCAGGGCCACGCCGACGGCGCCCATCACCACCGGGTAAGTCAGGGCCCCGCGGACCTTGCTGCGGAGGCGGGCCTGGCCCTCGGTGAAATCGGCCAGCCGCAGCAGAACCGTATCCAGCGCGCCCGAGACCTCGCCGGCATGGACCATGTTGATGTAGAGGTCGCCGAAAATGTTGGGATAGGCCCGCATCGCGTCGGCCAGCCGGGCGCCTTCCCGGACCTTCTCCCGGATCTCGGAGAGGGCCGACTTGAGGGCGGGGTGTTCGATCTGCTCGACCAGGGCCGAGAGCGCGTCGACCAGCGGAATGTTGGCATTGATCAGGGTCGAGAGCTGCCGGGTCATGTTGGCGACGTCGCCGACCTTAGGCTTGTTGAAAAGCTTGGTGAAGCTGAAACCGCCGGCGACGCTGACGCCTCGCACTCTTCCGCCCTCGTTGACCTCGGTCGGAAAGACGCTGGCCTTGCGCAGCTTGGCCCGGGCCGCCTTGAGGTTCTCGGCGTCGATGATGCCGCTGACCTTCTTGCCGGCGGCGTCCATCCCTTTGTAGGAAAATACTGCCATGAATGGAAAATACTAACCGCGAACGACGTCTTCCTGCGTCACCCGCAAAATCTCCTCGATCGTCGTCTCGCCTTGCAAGACCTTATCGGCCGCGACCTCGCGCAAGGTCTTCATGCCTTTGTCCATCGCCTTGCGCTTGATGCTCGGAGCATCGACGTTTTTCATCACCAGCCCGCGGACGTCGTCGTCCATCATCATGATCTCGTGAACGCCCATCCGGCCGGAATAGCCGGTCTCGAGACAAGCGGCGCAGCCCTTGGCCTTGTAAATGTTCTTCCCGGCGATCTGCTCCCGGGTCACGCCGAGCTGCATCAGCTCGAAATCGCTGGGCGCATAGCGCTCGCGGCACTCCCGGCAGAGGGTTCGGACCAAGCGCTGGGCGATGATGCCGATGACCGAAGAGGCCACCAGAAAGGGCTCGACGCCCATGTCGATCAAGCGGGTCGCCGACGAGGCCGAGTCGTTGGTGTGCAGGGTCGAGATCACCAAGTGGCCGGTCAGCGAGGCCTGGATGGCGATTTCGGCCGTCTCTCTGTCGCGAATTTCGCCGATCATCACGACGTCGGGGTCTTGGCGCAGGATCGAGCGCAGGGCCCCGGCGAAGGTGAGGTCGATCTTGGGATTGACCTGGATCTGGTTGATGCCCGGCAATTGGTATTCGACCGGGTCCTCGACCGTGATGATCTTGAGATCGGTGGAATTGATTTGCGACAGCATCGCGTAAAGGGTCGTCGTTTTACCGGATCCGGTCGGACCGGTGACCAGGATGATGCCGTGACTGCGATTGATGAGGTCCAGCATCTGGTCGAGGGCCTGGCCTTGGACGCCGACGTGGCCCAAATCGAGCAAGACCTTGCTCTTGTCGAGGAGACGCATGACCACCGACTCGCCGAAGCTGGTCGGCAGGGTCGAAACGCGGATGTCGATATCCTTGCCCGCGGCCTTGATCCGGATGCGGCCGTCCTGGGGCAGGCGCTTCTCGGCGATGTTCAGATTGGCCATGATCTTGATCCGGCTGATGACCGAGTTCTGGGCCTTCTTGGGCGGATGCATGATGTCGTAGAGCACGCCGTCGATGCGGAAGCGGACCACCAGGTCCTTCTCGAAGGGCTCGACGTGGATGTCGCTGGCCTTCTGCTTGACCGCCCGAAAGATCAGCGAATTGACCAAGCGGATGATCGGAGCCTCGTCGTCGGACTCCAGGAGGTCCTGGGGCTCTTCCAGCTCTTGGGTGAGATTTTCGAGGTTCTCGTCCTGGAGGTCGCTCATCACCGTGCGGTCGGTCCCGGAGCCGCGGTTATAGACGGTATTGATCGCCTCGGTGATTTCGGCCGAGCTGGCGATGACCGGCCGGACGCTGGCGCCGTAAAGCAAACGGAGGTCATCCAAGGCCGCGATATTGACCGGATCGGCGATGGCCACCTCGACGTGCTCGGCGTTGCGGCTCAAGGGTATCAGCTCGTTCCTCTTGGCGAAATTGATCGGGACCGGGGCAATGGCATCGGAGGAGATGCTCTCGGCGTCGATCTTGCTCAGATAAGGGATGCCCAGCTGGATGCTGACCGCCTTGAGGATATCGTCGTGCTTCATGAAGCGAAGCTGCACCAAGGCCTCGCCGAGCTTGATGCCCTTCTCCCGCTGGACCAAAAGCCCCTCCTCGAGCTGTGACTCGGTGAGCGGCGTATTTTCGAGGAGAATGTTTCCCAGACTTTTGTCGAGCATGCCGTATTAAACCTCGCAGGGTGCCCTTGTAGCAAGGGGCTTATAGGGGGCGACCCTTGCGGTCGCCCAAGGCAAAGCTTTTGCCATCGCCGGCAGATTGGGCACCCGTCAAGGGTGCCCCTACCGAGGAACGCCCTCTTTCATGGCAAGGGTCTTCGCAAATTAACGGGCGTCGGAGCTATTGGCGGCCCTGAGCAAGTCCTGGCTATGGTCGCTCAGGCTGGAGGAATCGCTGGAACTCGATCCGCCGCCGCTCGGAGCCTGGGTGTCGATCGGAACCACCCGGGTTCCGGTGTCACTTTGGAAATCCCAGTTCTCACGTTGGATCTCCTTGCGGAATTCCAGGAGGTCGGCCGCGTGGTTGCGAATCGACTGGCGAATGACCTTTTGCTGGCCCTTGCCGTAATTGGTGGCGATGAACATGTTCCGCTCTTCGACCTTCTTCTGCAGGATCTTCAGGAAGTCCTTGGAATCGCGGATGATGTAGGGCCGCAGGAAGACCAGGATATTGGTCTTGGTCTTGACGGTCTTCTTCTGCTTGAAGAGGTTGCCCAGGATCGGGATGTCGCCCAGGAAGGGCACCTTGGTGGTGGTCATGGTGACCTTGTCGTCGATCAGGCCGCCGATGACGATGGTCTGCTGGTCCTTGGCCGCGACCACGGTCTCGACCGAGCGCTTGGTCGTCGAGGGTCCGAGAGAGGTCAAGACCACTTCGGAGGCGCCGGGGATGACGGTGGTGATCTCCTGCTTCAACTTGATCTTGACCACGTCGCCCTCGTTGATCTGGGGCTGCATCTTGAGCTTGATACCGACGTCCTCCCGGGTGACGTTGAAGGTGGTGTTGCCGCCGGGGGTCAAGGTGGTGCCGCTGGGGAAAGGCTGAGTGCCGCCGACGATGATCTCGGCTTCTTCGTTATCCAAGGTCAGCAAGTTGGGAGTCGAGAGGATGTTGACGTTGGTGTCGGTCTGCAGGGCGTTGAGGATGACGCCGAAGGTCGGGATCTGCAAGTTGGTGATCGTTCCGTCGGGATTGGTCACCGGAATGCTGGTGGTGTTTTGGCTGACCACGCCGGCCGCCAAACCGCTCAAGGCCGCGGCCGAGAGACCGGCCGCCGTGCCGCCCAAGGAGGAGCCGAAGCCCAGCATCGGCTCGCCGCCGGCGCTGAAGGTGCCGCCGCCTTGGCCGGAGACGCCGAGGGTCCGGTTCTTGTCGATGGTCAATTCCATGATGACGACTTCGACGTAAACCTGCTTGCGGGGTATATCGAGCTTGTTGATCACCTCGTTGGAGAGGGTCTGATAATCCTTGGCCGTCGCCGTGATGATCAAGGCATTGGTGTTTTCGTCGGCCGCGATCTTGACGCCGCCTTCAAACTCGGCGGTGACCTCGGTGGCTCCGACTTGACGGCCGGGAGTCGCGCCGCCCGGCGGCGTGCCGGCCGCCTGCTGGCGGCTGGTCTGGACGCTGGTCGCGGTGAGGGCGCCGAGCACGGTGGCCAAATCCTTGGCGTTGGCGTGCTTCAAGTAGTGAACGTGAATTTTGCCGTCGGTGCCGGCCTCGAGCTTGCGGTCGAGACGGGAGACCAGCTCCCGGACCTTGTTGAGCGCCCGCTTGCTGGCCAAGACGATGACCGAGTTGGTCCGGTCGTCGGCGATGACCTTGGAAAGATAGGGAGTCTCCTCGAGCTCGGGGCCGCGGGCCGCGGCGGTTCGGCGGGCGGCGGCCGTGGGCGCCCTTCCGGCCTGGGCCCGGTCCTCGGAATAAAGCTCGGTGATCTTCGAAGCCACGTCCTTGGCGCTGGCGAAGCGCAGCGGAATGATGTCGATGGTCTCGGAGGGACCTTCCTGATCAAGCTCCCTCATGATTTTGAGGAGACGGTCGATATTGGTGCCGGTGTCGGTGACGATCAGGGTGTTGGTCGCGGGATAGGCGAAGAGATTGCCTTCCTTGGAGACCAGGGTCTTGATGGCGTTGGACATCTCGAGGGCGCTGATGTTCTTCATTTGGACGATGCGGGTGATGAAGGCATCGGTGATCGGGCTATCGTCCCGGTAGATCGGCAAGGGGTTCTGGAGCGCCTCCTTCATCGGGATGACCTTGACCAGGTCGCCGGGCGCGTTGACCACGGTGTAGCCCAGGACCTCGAGGGCCGACAGGAAAGCCTGGTAGGCCTCCTCGATGGTCATCTTCTTCTCGGAGATGATGGTGACCTTGCCGCGAACCGATTGGTCGACGAGGAAGTTTTTGCCGGTGACCTTGGAAATTTGCTTGATGATCTCGCGAACGTCGGTGTCGACCGCGTTGAGGTAAAGGCCTTCGTCGGCGCCGGGGACCGGGGTGGCTCCGGGAGCGCTGGGAGCGGCGGCCCGGGTTTCGGCGGTCGGCCGGACCGGAACCGCCTTGGGAACGCTGAGCTCTTCATAAGCGGCGCCGGGGGTGCCGGTTCCGCCGGGAGCGGGTGGAGGTGGAATTTGGGCCAAGGCTCCGGCGGCGAACGTTGTCGTCACGCTGCCCAAGATGGAAAGTTGGACGAATCGGGTAAGAACTCGCATTGCGTTTCTTCTCCTTAAACTAAAGCGGAGCCGCTAGAGGTATGTCGTTTAAACGTGGTGAAGGCTTCGGAACTGCATGAAGGCTTCGGAAATACAGGCCCAATTTGGGTAAGTAGTTAACAAAACAGGCAGAATTATCAATTAAAAAACGACACCCCGTGGGAGCTAAAAATCCCCCTATTGGATGTCATACTCCAAAGTCGTCTTCTTGCCGTCCCGTTGGAGGTCGATGGTGATGTGGGTCGAATCCTTGAGGGTCCCGAAGATCTGCATGCCCTTTTGCATGTCCATTTCTTGGCCGTTGATTCGTTCCAGGACGTCATTACGGCGGAGGCCGAGCTTAGCAAAGATCGAGCCACCTCGAATGCTAAGCAGCTTGAGGCCGGTCGATTTGCCGCCTTGCATCTGAGGGACCGCCCGGATCTGAGTGAAGAGCTGGTCGAGGTTGGAAAGAGCGGCATCCAATTCGGCCTTGTCGACGACGAACTTGCCCTGCTCGGTCTGCTGGGCCACGTCGCCATCGGTCTTGGACGCCGTCGGCTTGTCCAAGGCCGAGCCGGGCTGACCGGTGGTCACCCCCCCGCCGAAGCGCTCGATCTCAGCGTATTCCAGCCGAGCGCCGTTCACGAACTCGATCCGGTCGGGAAGAATCTTGACGATCTTCACGCCCGGCGAAAACTGCTTCTCGTCCTCGACGGTGTAGATCTCGCCGGCCGCTCCCCCGGCCCCGCCGACCACCGTGGCGGTGGACCGCTTGTCGGTGCCGGCCCCCACCGAGAAGGTGCTGACCAGCTTGATCGGCAGCGAGGTCTTCACCGCCGGAGCGTTCATGTCGAGCTGGGTCGGCTCGGGGGTGCCGATGGCCATTTCCGGCGCCAGCTCCCGGGAGTCGAAGATATTGCGGTCGAGGATGATCTTGTACTCGTCGAAGCCGACCCGGACCCGGGCCGGCGTCGGGGCCGCGCTGATCCGGGCCACCTCGAGGTTCTTCTCGATCCGCAGCTTGGAGGCGATGAAGGTCGCGGCGATCTTGGCCAGGAAATAGCTCCCGATGAAGACCAGGAAGAGCTGAGCGACCCAGAGGTATTTTTTGAGTAAGATTCCCACCTTGCGAGGCCTGTTTATGTCTCGGTTTCAGGTTTGTGTCAAACGAGGCGTTGTCGTCGGGGCGACCCTTGCGGTCGCCCCGTCTGCGGCGATGTCAATCACCTTGCCTTGGGCACCCGCAAGGGATGCCCCTACCATCGACGCGCGAAATCGGAAAACAGTTGTACAATAATCCCTTAGCCGGCGGCCGAGCGAGCTTCTTTTTCCTCTTCGGGACCGGCCAAATCGACCTTCTTCCCATGGTAAGCCTGGAGGCTTTGGACCGAGAAACCCCGTTTCACGATGGCCTCGATGCCGCTCACCGCCGCGTTGGCCGCGGCCGTCGTCGTGAAATAGGGAATCCCGTATTCCAGCGCGGTGCGGCGAATCGAGTAGCTGTCCTGGGCCGAATTCTTGCCCAGCGGGGTGTTGATCAGCATGGCGACCTCCCCGGTCTTGAGCTTGTCGACGACGTGGGGCGAACCCTCGGCGACCTTGTTGATCGCCGCGCATTCGATCCCGTTTTGGGCCAGGAAAGCCTGGGTGCCACGGGTTGCCAAGAGGGAAAAGCCGAGGTCGCGGAGCTTGCGGGCCGAGCCCAGGATCTGGGCCTTGTCGTGATCGTTGACGCTGACGAAGGCCGCGCCGCGCAGCGGCAGGAAGGTGCCGGCGGCGATCTCGGCCTTGGCGAAGGCCGCGCCGAAGTCGCGGTCCAGACCCATGACCTCGCCGGTGCTCTTCATCTCCGGCCCGAGCAGGGTGTCGACGCCCGGGAACTTGGCGAAGGGCAGCACCGCCTCCTTCACCGAAAGATAGGACGGGACGATGGCCTTGGTGAAGCCTTGCTTGGCCAGCGAGATTCCGGCCATGGCCTTGGCCGCGATCTTGGCCAGCGGACGGCCGATGGCCTTGCTGACGAAGGGCACGGTGCGGCTGGCGCGAGGATTCACCTCGAGGACGTAGACGGTCTTCCCTTGAATCGCGAACTGGACGTTCATCAGGCCGACGACTTTGAGAGCCCGGGCCATCATGACGGTTTGGCGCTCGATCTCCTTGGCCAGCTCGCGGTCGATCGAGTGCGGCGGCAGGCAACAGGCGCTGTCGCCGGAATGGACGCCGGCCTCCTCGATATGCTCCATCACGCCGCCGATGATCACGGTCTTGCCGTCGGAGATGCAGTCGACGTCGATCTCGATGGCGTCCTGCAGGAATTTGTCGATCAGGATCGGATGCTCCGAGGAAGCCTGGACCGCGAACTTCATGTAACGGGAGAGGGCCTTGTCGTCGTAGACGATCTCCATCGCCCGGCCGCCCAGGACGTAAGAAGGCCGGACCACCACCGGATAGGTGATGCGCTTGGCGACCTTGAGGGCCTCGGCCAGGTTGCGGGCGGTGCCGTTGGGCGGCTGGCGCAGCTTGAGCTTCTTCAGCATGGCCTGGAAGCGCTTGCGGTCCTCGGCGATGTCGATGCTGTCGACCGAGGTTCCGAGGATCTTGAAGCCGGCCTTGTCGATGGCGTGGGCCAATTTCAGCGGCGTCTGGCCGCCATATTGGACGATGACCCCGAAGGGCTTCTCGCGCTCCAGGATATTGAGGACGTCCTCCTCGGTCAGCGGCTCGAAATAGAGCCGGTCCGAAGTGTCGTAGTCGGTCGAAACCGTTTCGGGATTGCAGTTGACCATGATGGTCTCGAAGCCGGCGTCGGAGAGGCCCATCGCGGCGTGGACGCAGCAGTAGTCGAACTCGATCCCCTGCCCGATCCGGTTGGGCCCGCCGCCCAAGATCACGATCTTCTTTTTCTTGGTGACCTGGGCCTCGTCCTCCCGCTCGTAGGTCGAATAAAGATAGGGCGTATAGGCCTCGAACTCGGCGGCGCAGGTGTCGACCCGCTTGTAGACCGGCTCAATCTTGGCCTTCTTGCGCAGGGCCCGGATCTGCTGGGGCTTCTTGCCGAGCAGCTCGCCCAAGCGGCGGTCGCTGAAGCCCATCTCCTTGGCCTCGCGGAGCAAGGGCTGGAAGGTCTTCGTCGCGGCCTTCTTGGCCTGCTTCTTCAACTCCTTCTCGGCCTCGACGATGTCGCGGATCTGGGCCAAGAACCAGGGGTCGATGGCGGTCAGCTTGAAGATCTCGGCGTCGCTGTAGCCGTGGCGCATGGCATCGGCGACGTACCAGATGCGCTCGGCATTGGGAACCTTGAGCTTTTCGTTCAGCAATTTCTTGGCGGCGGCGCCGAGTTTGCCCTTGAGCTTGGGCTCGAAGCCGGCTTGGCCGGTCTCGAGCGAGCGCAGGGCCTTTTGGAAGCTTTCCTTGAAAGTGCGGCCGATCGCCATGGCCTCGCCGACCGACTTCATCTGGGTGGTGAGGGTCGCGTCGGCGGTCGGGAACTTCTCGAAGGTGAAGCGCGGAATCTTGGTGACGACGTAGTCGATGGTCGGCTCGAAGGCCGCCGGGGTGTAGCGGGTGATGTCGTTCAAGATTTCGTCCAGGGTGTAACCCACCGCCAGCTTGGTCGCGATCTTGGCGATGGGGAAGCCGGTGGCCTTGGAGGCCAGGGCGCTGGAGCGCGAGACCCGCGGGTTCATCTCGATGGCGGTGAATCGGCCGGTCTTGGGGTTGACCGCGAATTGGATGTTGGAGCCGCCGGTGTCGACTCCGATGGCCCGGATGATCTTGAGCGAGGCGTCGCGGAGCCGCTGGTATTCCTCATCGGTCAGGGTCTGGGCCGGGGCGATGGTGATGCTGTCGCCGGTGTGGACGCCCATCGGGTCGAGGTTTTCGATCGAGCAGATAATGACGACGTTGTCCTTGGTGTCGCGCATC
>DATEDP010000093.1 GCA_035281585.1 bacterium | reverse complement strand
GACCGACAAGTGCAGCGACTGCGGGGTCTGCGATTTTCGCAAAACCCTCAACGTCAACTTCCGGTATCTTCCCGGGGAAGAGAAGGTCCAAGCCTTCTCCACGCGCGGGCGCCGTCTCAAAAACGAGCCCGAGCAGAGCCTCGGCAATCCCCCGGCGGTGCCTCGGAAGTTCGAGGCAAAGCCGATAGAGCAAAGGATTCGCGCCCGATTCACCAAATTGGGCGAAGCCGCTTTTTTAAGTCATCTCGATCTGGCGACCCTGATTCACCGGGCCCTGAAGCGAGCCGCCATTCCGGTCGGCTACAGCCAAGGGTTCAACCCGGCGATGCGGGTCAGCTTGAGTCCACCCCAACCGGTCGGCGTCGAAAGCGAGGCCGAGTTCATGGACATCGAGCTCATTCACTTCGTGGAGCCCGCGGAATTCCTCGCCCGGGTCAACGAGGTGTTGCCGGCCGGAGTCGTTCTCACCGAAGCTCGGACCTTGCCTCAAAAGGGCCGGTCGCTGAACGCCGCGATGCGGGAGCAAGTCTACTCCATCGACGTTCAAAGCTTCGAGACGGCGAATCCCGGCGACTTGCCGGGTCGAGTGCAGCACTTAAAAAATTCGACGGAAGTTCGAATCGAGCGGCGACGCGAAAAGAAACAAAAATCGGTCGATATTCGACCCTACATCAAGGATATCGAGGTGGTCGCTCCGAACCGTCTTCATCTGGTGACCCATTTTGGCCAGACCTCGGGCAGCATTCGCCCCAGCGAAGTGCTCGAAGCGCTTTTCCCCGAAGGGAAGGGCGCCTGGTCGGGAAGCCGGATCCGCAAAGTGGATGCCCATTTTGAGGTCGAGTGATCCCCTCTATTTAACGCATGGCAAAAGAATTGATCGTGAACGTGACTTCCAAGGAGAAGCGCGTCGCCTATTTGGAAAAGGGCGTGGTCAGCGAAGTTTACTATGAGCGGGCCAAGGAAGTCGCCTACGTCGGCAACATCTACAAGGGCAAGGTCCAAAGAGTCTTGCCCGGCATGCAGGCCGCCTTCGTCGAGATCGGGATGGAGAAGGCCGCCTTCCTCTACGTCAGCGACGTCAACGAGGAGCTGGGCGACATCGAGTCCGAGGACGGCGAGAAGGAAGCCAAGCCGCGCAAGCGCTGGCGCGATCGCCAGAACATCCAAGACCTGCTCCGGCCCGGCCAGGAAGTCTTGGTCCAGGTGGCCCGCGGGCCGATCAGCACCAAGGGCGCCCGGGTCACCAGCCACATCTCGCTGCCCGGCCGCTCGGTGGTCTACATGCCGACTTGGGACAAGATCGGCACCTCGCGGCGGATCGGCGATGACATCGAGCGCCGCCGGCTTCGCGACATCATCCGGACTTACCGGCCGGAAGAAGGCGGCTTCATCGTCCGCACCGCTTCCGAGGGCTTGAGCGAGGAAACCATCAAGTCCGACATCGAGTATCTTTCGACCACCTGGCGCGAGATCATCGACAAGTACAACCGGACGCCGGCGCCGGCCCTGATCCACACCGAGCTCGACATCGTCCTGCGGCTGCTCCGCGACCTTTACAGCTTCGAGATCGAGCGCATCGTCATCGACGACCGCGAGGAGTTCGAGAACATCCTGGCCTTCGTCAAGCGCTTCATGCCCCACCTCGAGCACACCGTCGAGTTTTACCGGGGCAAGGAGCCGATCTTCGACCATTACGGCATCGAGACCGAGATCAACCGGGCCCTGGGCAAGAAGGTCTGGCTGAAGAGCGGCGGCTACCTGATCATCGACCAGACCGAGGCCCTCACCACCATCGACGTCAACACCGGCCGTTTCGTCGGCCGCAGCAACCTCGAGGACACCATCCTCAAGACCAACCTCGAGGCGGCTCAGGAGATCGTCTACCAGCTGCGGGTCCGCAATTTGGGCGGCATCATCATCTTGGACTTCATCGACATGGAGCGCCGGAGCTCGCGCGAGAAGGTTTATTCGGCTTTCCGCGAGGCCTTGCGGAAGGACCGGGCCAAGTCGACCTTGAGCCGAATCACCGAGCTCGGCCTGATCGAGATGACGCGGAAGCGGACCCACGAGAGCCTGGCCCGGGTGCTCTGCGAGAGCTGCGAGGTCTGCGACGGCCGCGGCTACACCAAGAGCCGGACCACGGTCTGTTACGAGATCTTCCGCCAGATCCAGCGCGAGGCCCAGATGAGCGACAAGGGGACCTTATTGGTCCAGGTCCATCCTTCGGTTTTCGAGGTGTTGAACGATGAAGAGCGGGAAGGCTTGATCGACTTGGAGAAGAAGATTTACAAGAAGATCGAGATCGAGCCGGTGCCCAGCTTCAATCCTGAGCACTTCGAGATCAAGGGCCTGCGCGGGTAGCAAGGGGCTTCAGCCCCGTCTTGCCGGGCCTAAAGGCCCAGGCTACCGGATCAGCCGCGGGACTAGGGCGACGATGACGGTGAAGACAAAGGCCATCAAGGTCACCGAGAAATAGAGTTTGAAATAGCGATTGATCAGTTTTTCCATCTTAGGCTCGGCTCCTAAGAGGAAGATCCTACAAAAACCGCGCCAGCAGCGAGCTTGCGGGCCTTGGCTAATCTAACTATTTATAATTATTATGATATTTTAGGACGGCCCCGATGACCCTTGACTAAAGGGCTGAAAATTTTGGGGGTCGACACCCCATAAACTGTTGATTTTGAATGAGATTCGGGGTCCAATTCCCTAAACAAATTTAGGGTTTTCCATTCTTGACTCGCTGTGGAAAACCGGCTAAACCCACGCGCCTTATGAAATACGCAATCATCGAGACCGGCGGCAAACAATACAAGGTGGCCGAAGGCGAAAAGATCAAAGTCGAGAAGATTCCCGAGGGCGTGGTCGGCCAATCGATCGAGTTCACCCGGGTCCTTTTGGTGGGCGGCGAGAGCCCGGTCATCGGCACCCCGGTGGTCGAGACCGCCAAGGTTGCCGGCGAGATCGTCAAGCAGGACAAGGACAAGAAAGTCCTGGTCTTCAAGAAGAAACGCCGCAAGGGCTACGCCAAAAAGCAGGGGCATCGGCAGGAATTCACCGAAGTCTTGATCAAGCAGATTTCGGCCTAATAAATGTAGCAAGGGGCTTCAGCCCCGCCATTAAGAGAGATAGATCATGGCACATAAGAAAGCAGGCGGATCCAGCAAGAACGGGCGCGACTCCAACGGCCAGCGCCGCGGCGTCAAGGTCTACGGCGGCCAGAACATCCCGGCCGGCTCGATCCTGGTCCGCCAGGTCGGCACCAAGATTTTTCCCGGCACCAACGTCGGCAAGGGCAAGGACTTCACCCTCTTCGCCAAGATCAGCGGCGTCGTGAAGTACGAGGAATTCGGCCGCGGCAAGAAGCGTGTCAGCGTTTATCCGGCGAGCTAAGCGGCTCGTGAAAAGAATTGAGCCCCGCTTCGAAATCGGAGCGGGGTTTTTTATTTTATGAAGTTCATCGACGAAGCAACAATCACCGTCGCCGGCGGCGCCGGCGGCAACGGTTGCATCTCCTTTCGCCGCGAGAAGTACGTCCCGCGCGGCGGGCCCGACGGCGGCAACGGCGGCAACGGCGGCAACGTGATTCTGCGGGCCGATCCCGGCTTGGGCACCTTGCTCGACTTCCGCTACAACCGCCGTTTCGAGGGCGAGCGCGGCGAGCACGGCATGGGCGCCAACCGCTACGGCCGGACCGGCAAGGACAATATCATCCGGGTTCCGGTGGGGACGGTCGTCAAAGACCCTGAAAGCGGCGAGGTCCTGGCCGATCTCACCAAGTCCGGCGATACCTATCTGGCCGCGGCGGGCGGCCGGGGCGGCCGCGGCAACTTGTCTTTCGTCTCTTCGACCCATCGAGTCCCGCGGGTCGCCGGCGACGGGAAGCCCGGCGAGGAGTGCGAGCTCAAGCTCGAGCTCAAGCTCTTGGCCGACGTCGGCTTGATCGGCCGGCCCAATGCCGGCAAGTCGACCTTGATCTCGCGGATCTCGGCGGCCAAGCCCAAGATCGCCGATTACCCCTTCACCACCCTGACCCCCCAGCTCGGGGTCGTGAAAGCGGGCCTGCAAAGCTACACCGTGGCCGACATTCCCGGCTTGATCGAGGGAGCCCACCAGGGCGCCGGCATGGGCGTGAAGTTTCTCCGCCACATCGAGCGGACTCGTTTGTTCCTCCACCTGATCGACTTGAGCGATCCCGAGTTCCCCGATCCCTGGAAATCCTACAAGATGATCGACGCCGAGCTCAAAGCCTACT
>DATEDP010000092.1 GCA_035281585.1 bacterium | reverse complement strand
GCTTAATCGACAGCGCCGCTCTTGGAGGAAATATGCGAAAGACCAGATGGCCTCTCTCTCTTCTGTTTCTCGCCGCCATTCCGCGTCTCGGCGCGGCCGACCGCCAAAACATGTATGACTCGCTGCTGCTTTCGACGGCGGTGCTGGCCATGGTTCACCAGTCCGGCGACAAGGCAAGCAGCAAAACGATTGCCCGCCAAGCCTTGCAACAGATCGGCCTCAACGAATAGTGCTTCACAATTCTCGGTTTCTTTTTAAAATAAATCTTTCCGAGCGTAAGGAAGGGGGGCGTCTTTGCCTTACGCCAGGGCCATTCTCGTCGCGCTGCTCGGCTTCAGCCTGATTGTCGCTTGCCGGCGTCCGCCGGCGCCCGAAGGAGCCTCCCGAACCATCCTGGTCGGCGAGACCGGCCTCCATAAAAGGCCGGAGCGCCTCAGCTCCAAAATCGCCACCCTCAAATACGGCCAACAAGTCATTCTGCTGCCGAAAAAATCCATCCGGATCCCGGCCGAATGGGTCGAGGTCTATCTCGATGAGGCCCGCTCCGGTTTCGTCAGGAAATCCGCCTTGGCGGCGCCCGAAACGGTCGAGGCGCTTCGACGACTCCAGCAAAGCCTGGAGGGAATCGAGCCGCAAGCCTCGGGGCAAACCATCGTTTCGACCCACTTTCGGCTCGAGCCCGGGCGGGACGGAAAGCCCATTGAAAAGCTGCCGGCCGGAACGCGTTTCGAGATGTTCGAGCGCCTGGCGACCCTTCGATCGAGGGCGCCGAGCCTATCGGTCGACTATGCACCCCCGCAGAAGGATATTTGGTATAAAGTGCGGCTCGGCGACGGCCGGGTCGGCTACATTTACACCAAAAACTTCCGGCTGGAGCCGCCGGCCGAGCTTTCCCGATACACTCAATTTCGCCGGCCCATCGCCTGGTTGGTGCTCAAGACCCGGCAGAGCGAGGACTTCGGCACCGTCAGGGAGTACCTCGTCGCCTATGCCTCTCCGGGAAAGGATTTTGGTGCCGATTTCGACCGGGTCGAGGCCTACCAATGGGACGGCAAGCAGTACCAAACCGCGTTCTTTCTCAGCTCGCTGCGCGGGATTCTGCCGATTCGGGTGATTCGCCAAGAGAACGGGGTTTACTTTGAGCTCACCGAGCTCGACCCCGGACAAAAGGGCCAGGTGACCGTCCAGCGCTACTCCTACGCCTATCCTTATAAAAAAGTGGAAAGCACGAGCCTGCCGCGGGAAGTGGGGCTTCACTAGCCCCTGATTTGATTTTGTGTTAAGGCCCGCAATCGCGATGAAAAAATTTCTACTTCTCCTCTCGGTCTACATTGGGTTTCAGGTGGGCGCCGCTTTCGGGCGGGCGGTCGATCCGATCGCCTTCCAGGAGCTGCTTAAAACGAGCACCAGCTGGGATGGAAAGGCTTTGCCGAGCTATCCCCGGGGGAAACCCGAGGTCACGATCGTGCGCATCACGGTCCAGCCGGGCGCGGCCTTTCCCGTTCACCAGCATCCCATGATCAATGCCGGCCTGCTGTTGAGCGGCGAGCTGACGGTGACCACCGTCGAGAATCAGTCGATCCATCTCAAGGCCGGCGATGCGATCGCCGAGGTGGTCGACACCTGGCACTTCGGGAAAAACGAGGGCAAGGTTCCGGCCGAAATCCTCGTCTTCTATGCCGGCACGGTCGGCAGCCCGCTCAGCATCAAGAAATAATCAATTCCCGGTCGGCATCGGGAGCGCGACCCCTTCTTTGGACAAGGTCTCCCGAACCGATTGCAGCCGTTGATAATCGGTGAGAGTGATGGGGCCGGTATAGCTTTCGCTTTGGAGCTTTCGGGGCGGGTCCTCGATGTAGGTCTTCATGAGGGTCTTGATCGAGTCGCTGATCGTGACCATGACCCAGGTCCGCTCGGTCCAGTTGGTCATGAAGATGTCATAGCGCTCCTGGGGGTCCTGCCAAAGGTCGAAGACTTGGGGCACCGTCGCCACATATTTCTCTTGGCCTTTCCAGCCCGCATTGGTGTCCACCGCCAAACCGCCGGTGGGCTGGCCGTTGTCGCCCCGCAAATTGAAGACCGCCTTATAGTTGCCGACCCGAGCCGCGCCGGGCGAGAGCTCGTTTTCGGTGAAGTAGAACCAGGAGTTCCGCTCGGACTTGCCGTTGCCGAATAGGACCGGCGACATGTCGTAGCTGTCGAAGACGATCTTTTTCCCCTCGCGGTCGTTCGCCGGCAGCTGCAAGCCGGCAAGGGTGGCAAAGGTGGCCATCAGGTCGAGTCCGCCGAGGATGTCGTGATTCTTCACGCCGGCCGGGATTCGCCCCGGCATCCAGGCGATGGCCGGGACCCGATTGCCGCCCTCGCGGACCGTGCCCTTGGTGCCGCGGAAGGGCGTGTAGCCGGCGTCGGGATAGACGTCCTGCCAGGCGCCGTTGTCGGTGGTGTAGAAAACCAAGGTGTTCTTATCCAGCCCCAGGGCCCGCAGCTTGTCCATGATGCGGCCGACATGGGCGTCCAGCTCGACCACCGAGTCGGCATATTTCGACTTCGACATGGATTTATGCTCGAATTCGGGCGCCGGCATATTGGGCTGGTGGACCTTCATGAAATTGACGTTGATGAAGAAGGGCTGGTCGGGCTTGGCGGCGGCTTGGTCGAGAAACTCGAGAGCCGCCTTTTCGATATAGCCGTCGAAGTAGGGGATGCCGACCACGCCTTTGTCAGGTGTGTCGACGTATTGGCCATTGATCTTGAAATCCTCCTTGGCCTTTTCGCCGGCCTTGCCCGAGAGCGACCCGATGGTCACCTTCGCGAACATGGCTCGCAGCTTGGGGTCCATGTCCGGGAACCAAGTTGGATCGGCGTAGGTGTAGGCGTTGAGGTGATAGAGCCCGACGTACTTCATTAGGTCGTAACCTTGGGCGTTGGGCAGGGCGTAGTCCGATTCGCCAAGATGCCATTTGCCGGTGAAATAAGTTTGGTAACCGGCCTGTTTCAGAACCGAAGCCAGGGTCCACTCCGCCGCCGGCAGGCCGCCGCCTTGGCCTTGAAAGGCCACCGTCGTCATGCCGCTGCGGTTGGGGATGCGGCCGGTTTGGATGGCCGCCCGGCCGGGTGTGCAGCTCGGTTGAGCGTAGAAAGTGAAGAAAGTCATGCCTTCGGCCGCCAATCGGTCGAAGTTGGGCGTCGGCATCCCGCGGCCCACGCCGCCGCCGTAGGGCCCGAGGTCGCCGTAACCGGTGTCGTCGGAAACGATCAGCAGGATATTGGGTTTTTGCGGAACTCCGGCCGAAGGGCGAGTTTCGGTCGGGGGAACGGCGGTCGTAGCCGCTTCCGGCGCCGTGGCCGGAGCTGGATGAGCCGGAGCCGCTGCCGGGATCGGAGCCGACGGCGCTTGGGCTGAGGATTTTTCTTTGGGGGCCGGACTAGGACCGGAGGCGGTCCCGCAGGCTTGATAGAAGGTGAAAAGGAACGACAAGACGAGAAAGGCGCCGAGCTTGGCCCAACGATTCCGCATATTCCCTCCTGATCTTCCTTACCTGAGTGAGAGATTATGGGGGCCGGGCTGGAAGGGCGGCAAATAAATAATCGAATTTTTTTGTCGTCGGGCCAGGCCAAAACATCTATAAGGTTTTTTCAGGAATTTTCCGGCTTTATGACACCACCGCAAATCACCAGCAGCGCCTTGAGTCTCGATTTCGGCAGCGAAGTCGCCGGCAAGTTGAGCGACGAGCAGATCGTGACGATCACCAACACCGGCGGCGGCAATTTGGTCATCGCGGACAGCGAGTTCATCGGGGCCGCGCCGGTCGACTTCGGCCTGACCATGGATTTTTGCAGCTTCCAAGTCTTGGCGGCCGGCGAGAGCTGCGAGTTCGGCTTCAGCATGCGGGCCACCGAGCTGGGCGAAAGAGTCGCCCAGTTCGTCATCCAGAGCAACGATCCGGAGCAGCCGCTTTTCTTCATGGACTTGAGGGGTAACGGCACCGGCTCCGGTGGCTGCGGCTTGAGCCCTTCGCTGCCTTCCCTCGAATATTTCTTCGGATGGATGCTGCTCTTGGGCTTATTGTGGATCGGTTTCCGCCGGAAGGGAACTTCATGAAGATTTGGCTCCTGGCTGTCTTTTCCCTGCTCTCGCTCGGCGCTTGCGGCGGCCCCACCGAAATCGCCGGGATTTCCGACGAAGGCGGCTGCGGTCCCTTCGACGTCGAATTCGTCTATCAGCAGTTGGTTCAAGTGATTCGCAACGACTGCCCCTTCGAGGTCACCTTCCGCTTCGTCTTTCAGCAGGACGGCTGCAAGCTCACTTTGTTCGATGCCGGGCCCGATGGGGAGGACGTCGACGGGGTGGTGAATTCTCAAGGATTCTACGGCTTTGAATTCAAAGACGACGGCATGATTTACGACTGCCAAGGCGACGCGGTGGAGGATGCCGACCGCGGCACCAGCTTGCTGAATTGCCCTTTCGATGCCGACGACTTCTGCCGGATCGAGTTCGATTCGATCTGACTTCCCGTTCCCCTTGCCGGAAAATTCCTTGTCAGCTTCGAAAACCCTTTGCTACCATCCCAATATCCAAGCGATCATTCCAGTCTTTAAGGATTCGGGGGGGATATGGGTGTGCTTTTCTCTTGGATTGTGGGGATCGCGTTTTTTGGAATTTCCACTCTTCAGGCCGCCAGTTGGACCGTCAGTCCTAATTCCGACGACAATTGCGAAGATTTTGACTGTCATTTGCAGAGCGTCTTGAACATTGCCGCCAGCAATTTTCAGGACGACAGCATTAGCGTGGCCGCCGGCGAATACGACGCTTCGGCCGGGGCCTTCCGCTACGAGCCCGGCGAGTCGGAAAACTTCGCCCTGAGCATCCAAGGCGCCGGCATGGACCAGACCATCATCGACGCCAAGGGCGCCAACCAAGCCTTCTGGGCAATGACTTCGATCTTGCCCGACGACTCCAATTCCGACCTTTCCTTCTCGGGGATGTCCTTTCGAAACGGGCTGACCTCGGTGCCCGGCGGCGGCCTGCGGATCGAGACGATCGCGGCCGATATCGAGGTCGAGAGCTGCTCCTTCCAGGGCAATAGCACCTCGACCATCGAGGGGCTCGGCGGCGGCGGCCTGTTCGCGCTGGCCGGGGATTCCGGCTCGATCACCTTCACCGAGAACCGCTTCACCGATAACTTTTCCTCGCCTTCGGCCGGCGGCGGCTCGGTGGCCATCAGCTCCGGCACCGGCGCCATCGTGATGACCGGCAATACCTATCTCAACAACGATGCCGGGGATTCCCAAGGATCGACCGGCGCTCTCGGCGGCGGGGCCGTGGCTTTCGTCACCAATGGCGAATTGACCCTCGATCGCAACGTCTTGCTCGACAACTTTGCCGAAGCCGGCGGCGGGGGGATGTTCATCGGCGTGGGTTTCTCCAGCGCCAAGGTGACCAACAACGTCGTGGCTCGGAACCAGTCTCTCGGGGTCAACGACTCCCAGGGCTTCTTGGGTGGCGGAGCCGGCTTGAGGTTTTTCCTGCCCGGCGGCTCGGTCGACTTCACCAATAACACGGTCACCGCCAATTCCGACCAAGCCGGCAGCGGCGGTGGCGTCTTAGCTCTCATGCTGTTCAATGAAGCCAGCCTGGCCGTCAGCAACAGCATCGTCTGGGGGAATTCCGCGGGCGGCGGCTCGTTTTGCACCTCGTCCTGCGACGATATCGCCATAGCCGACCAGCTGGATGTCGATGCCGACAGCAACGGCGGGACTTTTGCCATCGCTCACAGCGATTATTCCGATATCTTCCTCGGCTGCCAGGGGCCCGGTTGCACCTCGCACGCCACCATTGGCTCGGGGAATCTCAACGTCGATCCGCTTTTCGTCAATGCCGGCCAGTCCAATTTCCATCTGCAATCGACATCGGACGTGATCGACAAGGGCGACGCCGGGGCTCCTTCGATCCCATCCACCGATTTCGACGGCCAAGCCCGGGTCAATGGCAGCGCTCCCGACATGGGAGCCTTTGAGTTTTCCAATGCCGCTATTCCCGAGAATTGCGCCAACGGCTTGGATGACGACGGCGACGAGGCCGCCGACTGCGCCGATTCCGATTGCGCCGGCGAAGAGGTTTGCCAGGAGCCGGAGCCGGCCGGGGAAATTTGCGACAATGCGACCGACGATGACGGCGACAAATTGATCGACTGTCTCGACCTCGATTGCATCGGGGATGAAGCCTGCAGCATCGACTTTCCCGATATTTTCGAAATCTGCAACAATGAGGTCGATGACGATGAGAACGGCCAAACCGATTGCGACGACGCCAAGTGCCTGCTGGCGCCGGAGTGCATCGACATCGACCTTCCCGGCGGCGATTGCTCGGCCTTGACCGACTGCCTCAACCCGGATTGCCACGATGCCGAAGTCTGCCAGGACATTTTGCCGGAATCGCCCGAATTGCCCGAGCTTCCCGAGTTGCCGGAAATCGACCTGCCTTCGGCTTGCGCGATGACCGGGACCGGCGGCTTCAATCCGCTCGGAGCGGTCCTGCTGCTGGCTCCCTTGGCCCTAGTCGCCGGCCGAAGGAAAAAACCATCGAGGACCGTCGTTAAATGAAAAGATTCCGGATTTTGCTGATCGCCATCGCGTTGGGCCTTGGCTGCCTCCCATTTGCCGCTTGGCGGGTAGTTTCGGCCCAGACCGAGGAGGAGGGCGAGGACGCTTGCTGCGTTTGCCTGAGCGAGGGCTGCTGCATCACCGTTGATGCCGATCGCTGCACTCCCGAAGGCACCCTCAAGAGCGCCGATTTCATTCGGGAGCTGTTGGAAACTCTCCAAATCAACGCCCAGGAGCTCTGCAACACCTGTGAGGTTTGCGCCGAAAGCCCGCTCTCCGAGGAGGAGGATCAACAGTTTCTGGATATTTGCGACCTTTGCGTTTTCGAGCCCCTCCTGGAGTCCCGAAGCTGCGAATCGCTGTCGCCGCCGATCTTGGCCGAGGAGGGCGGATGCCGCTTGAACCCGGCCGCCGGTGACACGGCCGGCCCTTCTTCTTTCTTGGTGGTGGCCTGGTTGCTTGCTATGACGGTCTGGAAGATAGGATGGGGATGCAAAGTTTCATTCGCTCGATCTCGTGGCCTCTGGCCCTAGCCTTGGCTCTGCTCGGGGCCATTCCGGCTACGGCCCAAGAGCCGGCGGAGTCGGCTCCAGCCGAATCCCGGCCCTCTTCTTTTTGGAAGGACCGCTTCAGCTATTCGGGAGTTCTGCGGCAAGAAACGGCCGTCCGGGTCGGAAGCGAGCCCGGTTTCAGCAAAATTCGGCAGTTCGGCGAGATGAGCTTCAAATTCCGCTTCAACGACACCATCCATCTGAAGTTTGGCGGCCGGGGTTGGTACGATGCGGCCTATGACGTCACCGATCATTACCCGCCCGACGTCCAAGATCAGATGCGAACCGAATTGACCTTGCGCGATGCCTACATCGACCTCTTCGCCAAAAACCTCCAGGTTCGGCTGGGGCACCAGCAGGTCGTATGGGGCGAGGCCTTGGTCCAGTTTTTCGCCGACGTGGTCAATCCCCAGGATTTGCGGGAGTTCATCCTGCCGACCCACGAGTTCATTCGGCTGCCGATTTGGGCCGTCGACCTTCGCTATACATTCCACCCCAAGGCCTCGATCGAATTGGTCGCGAGCCCCGATCAAACGGTGGACAAGCTGGCCTTGCCCGGCGCCGATTTCTCCTTTTTCCCCAATCCCGACGAAACCTTTTTTGTCAGTCCGGTGATTCCGGGGATCCCGACGACGCTGCTGAGCGACAAGAAACCCAAAACCTCGATCAAGAATTGGAACGGCGGAGGGCGAATCACCCTGCTGACCCATGGCTGGGATTTCTCCTGGCTCTTTTACACCAGCTCTTCCCATCTGCCGATGGTCTACAAGACCTTGGCGCTGGATCTGGTCACCCTGAGGCCGACGATTCTTTTAAACCGGGTCCATCCCCGAGTTTATGACTTCGGTTTCACCTTTTCGAAGGCCTTTGCGAGCAGCGTCCTTCGCGGGGAGTTCGTCTACACTCACGGCCGGCTTTTCAATAGCGACGACATCCTCTTTAGCCAGGGTCTGGCCAAGGCCGAGCTCTTTCGCTACATGCTGGGTTACGACGCGGATTTGCCCGGAGGCGTGCGGATGATCAGCGAGCTTCAGCAGCAATTCATCCTTGGCAACGACGATTTGATCACCGATCCGGCGGTGGACACTTGGGTGGCCCTGCGTTTCGACCGAAGCTTCCTCAAGGACAAGCTGGTCCCGGAGCTGCTGTTTTCGGTGGGCCTGAGGAAGGGCGACACCATGATCCGGCCCCGGATCAATTACCGGGTCATCGACAGCGTGCTCCTGACTTGGGGAGCCGACATTTTCACCGGGCCGGCGGACACATTATTCGGCCAGTTCGACGGCAGCAGCCGGGTCTATATGAACACTCAGTGGAATTTTTAGGGGCACAACTTCTTGGCATTCGGGAGGATAATGGAGTATTGGATTAGGGAGGGCACCCCATGTCGATTTCCGTTTTATCAATTCGACCCGCATCGCTTTTCGGCGCCGCCGAGCACATGGACACTCGCCGGCCGGCCCAACCAACTGCTGGAAAATACTCGGAAAATGTTGGTGTTCTGACCCGGAAGCCCCGGGTGCTGGACTGCAATAACCCCTTCAAAGAGGGTCCGCCGTGCCGGGCCATGCCGCCGCTGTGGCGGCAGCCAAAACCGCCGCGGCAGCTCGATCGGACCAATCCTTTTGATGACCTCCCCAAGCGCAAGTTGGACACCGAGAACCCTTACGCCTGAATCACTGCATTTCCAAGAGCAGCCGAAGGGCCGCCGCGTCCTGGACGCTTTGGCCGGCCGAGCTGGTGATCACCAGCCGGGCAGCCTCGAGGAAGGACTTGTAGGACTCCTGGTCTCCTTCGGCCTGGGCCGTCTTGGCCCCCTCCAGCGGCAACATGACCTCTTCATAGGCCGATTGCTCGACGCGCCCCGCCGAGCGCTCTTCCTCCACCACCTGCATGATGGTCTCGATCGAGGAGGCCGCCAAAATTTCCGTCGAGCTTAAGAGCAGGCCCAAGGCCAAGATGAGGTGTTTCATAATCGCTCCTTGAGGATCAGTCGTCGCTGCAGAAGGCGTGTCCGCCGTAACCGTCATGTCCGCCATAGCGATCGTGGCCGCCGAAGCCGTTGAATCCGTCGTACCAATAGTGGCCGTTTCCTCCATGGTAACCACCGAAGCTGTGCCGGCCGCGGCCGCAGCGACTACGGGCCGCTTCGTTCTGGACTTTGCCTTTGTCGAAGGCGACGTGCTTCCGCAGGAAGTTAGTCACGTGGGTCACGCAGCTGACATATTCACCGTGGTTGATCCAATCGCGTTCCACCCGGCAGGTGGCCTTGTCGGTCACGTGCGAAGAGTATCCCGGAACACCCGGAATCTCCGAGTCGACCAAGCCGTCGGGGCAGCTGTCGCAGGGGCAGATCCCCGAGACGTCCTCGATCGGCGTCGAGTCGCAGGCGTCGCCCCGGCCATCGGCGTCGATGTCGGATTGGCGCGGGTTGGCCACGATTGGGCAATTGTCGGGGCCGGCGCTGCAAACCTCTTCCACCGCCAGCTTGCCGTCGCAGACGCCGTCCTCGTCGGTGTCGGGATCGAAAGGATCGGTGACGCTTTCCTTGACGTCGAGCAGGCCGTCGTTATCGTCGTCGGGATCGCCGGCGTCACAGAAGCCGTCCTGCTCGTTGTCCGGGCCGTCATTGGCCGGATTGAAGTCCGGATTGGGGCCGAGCCCGTCCGAGCCGACCGCGCAATCGTCGCAGGTGTCTTGGTCGGCGTCCCGGCATACCTTGGGATTGGTGGGTCCGGCATCGTCGCCGTCGGCGACGCCGTCGTTGTCGTCGTCGGTATCGCTCGAGTCGCAAGTCCCGTCGCCGTCGATGTCGGGTAGCGGAGCATGCTGGCAACCGATCGAGGGATCGCAGGAATCGACGGTGCAGGGATTGTCATCGTCGCAATCGGCGTCGCTGGCGCAAGATCCGGGGCTGCCGATGCAGTCGATGGGGCAGGTGCCGGTTTCGGCCGCCGAGCAGATTCCGTCCCCGCAGATCGGGCTTCCGTTGGCCTCGCAATCCTCGGGACAGCTGCTCGCTTCGCCAGCGTCGCAGATCAAGTCGCCGCAGAAGGCGAGGCAATCCAGCTCACAGGAAGCGCTCGATTCCGAGGGAGCGCATTCCAAGTCGCCACAGACTCCGCAGTCGATGGGGCAGCCCGAGGTTGACTCCTCGGAATCGCATTCCAGATCGCCGCAGACCGCGGCTTGGGTCCCGCGAGGGCTCGAAGCGAAAATACCGAACACCAGGGCAGCGAAGAGTAGAACCTCTTTATATCTTTGAGCTTTCATTCCCCGTCCTCCTTGGCTCCTCGCTAAAAAGGTTGGTGGAAACGGGCTTTAGAAACGCGATGTGGCATGGCCGGAATTGTTTCCGCCGCCGCCCCGGACGCACATGACGCGATAGGCGTGACCTAGCTGGGAGTCGCCGACCTGGCCAGGGCCCTGCGTCGCCAATGGCACGGCCGTGGGGAAGACCGGGCCGTTGTTGAAGGTGAAGGAGACTCCCCAAAAGGCCGAGCTGGGATCCAGGACCGAGGACTCATCGCGCTCGACACGGACCAGGTCGCTGCTCACATAATAATTGTCGAACTGGATTCCGAGCACATGGGTTGATTGTTGGACGCCGGTGAAGGCGGTGAAGACGTCCCGGCTAAGGTTGGTCAGCTCCGGCGCGGTGGGCAGCCGAAATCCGTAGACCGGTTTGCCGTCGACCAAGTAGTTGCGGTGCAGGCAATAGCCCGCGGCCTCGAACCAGTCGTCGGGGATGAAGGCCCCCGGATTCTGCTCCCAAATCAGGCCGGTTTCCCGGTCATAGATCAACTTGCCTTCGGAGCCCGGATAGTCGACCCAGCGGACCTGTGGATCGGTCAGGATGGCCCAGGCCCCCTTGCCGCCGGCGAGAGCGTCGCCGGCGCCGATCATCGTGCAGCCCAGGGCTAAAATGAATCCGAGCAGAGACTTCGTCCAAGGTTTGGTGAACTGCATATAACCCTCCACTTCTTCTCATCGCTCCATGAGAAGCAAAACCTGGCGGCGAATGTGGAAAGGGAAGACCTTCGCCGAAGACGCGAAGGCTCATGAATCCCCCCCTTAACAATAAGCTCTAATCGAATTGAGATGTGCGGACTTGATGCGAACCTAATTTAGAATGTTAAGGTTCGGGGCGGCGTGATGTAAAGATAAAATGTACAGAACCCTGCTATTCCCGGTTGATTCCACTACCGGGTTAAGCCGAGCTGAAAGCGAAAGCTGAAAATGCGGGAGGCTCAGAAATTAATCCGGAGTGTCGTAAGGATTTCGATTACAGGCCGGCGCCGAAATTCAAAAAAAATTGCGCAAAGCCTTCGGGCCGTCGGTTCCGATGCTGTTTCGAAGCGCTGAATCAAAAATCGACCCGTCGCCGAACGATGAGGCAAATTTCGGAAAACCAAGGGATTTTTCTTTCGCCCGGAGTGAGGGGCTGGGCGGACCTTTCCATTGCTTGAATCTGGCTTTGACTACTTGTCACTCTCTCCCTATCGTTCTGGTCGAGGGCTCATTCAGCAAAATTAGGTTCGAGGTGTCCGATGGGATCACGAGTGTGGGGTTCTACCTTCGGCTGGAGAGTTCTGCCTTTTGAGGGTTTGAAAACTTTTTGGAGTTTGATCGCCAGCTATGTGCATACGGCGCGCTTCCCGATCGTCCTGAAGGACGTCAAGCGCGGCTACACCTGTCGTCAAATTTCGGTTTCGGACCATAGGGACAAGTACGAAAGGGCGAGGGAATTGGTCGCCCAAGCCCAAGTCAAATACGGATACGTCGGGTGGTCCAACGAGATCGATCGGACTTACGATCCCTACGCCACCTTCTTCATCGTCGAAGATCAAGCCGGTGAGATCGTTGCCACCACCCGGCTCGTTCACCGCCGCGATTCTTTGGTGGCTCTGGAAAGGGGATTCAAGAGGGACGGCAGCCAATACAGCCTGGCCGAGGAAAACTGCCTGGTCGCCGACCTCAACTCCTTCTATTTCAAAAAAGGGCACCAAGACTCTTTGATGCTTCTTTTCACAACCATGAGCCGATATGGCATCTTGGCCGGGATCAAGCGGGCTTTTTGCATGCTCGATAAAGACAATAAATTCATCGAGAGGCTCTATCTAGGGGCCGGTTTCCGCTTTTCCAGGCGATTTCAGGATCCGATCGCCTTTCCCACTTATCATAAGAAGATCGATCGCGAGGCCGGCCCCGAGAAAGACAATCTCCAACCGGCTTACTGGACCATCATGGAAATGGAGAAGACGAGCATTTTGAAGATGGCCTTTCTCTCCCTGCGCTACCAAACGGAGTCATAAACCGCGGCCCGCAGTTCCTGCATCCGCTTATCGAAAGCCGCCGCAAAACCCTGCACCATCGCTTCGTCCTGCGGATTGGCCAAGCTGGTGGAGGGGACGTCGCTGTAAGCGGCTCGGAATGCGGCTTGGACTTGGGCCGGCTGGAGCCCGCCGATGATTCCGTAGAGCCATTGAGCATGCTCTAAAGGAACCGACTGGAAATGCTTCATGCTGCCGCCGGCATGGTGCAATTTGACCTCATGCTCGGTCACCTTCTTGATAAAAGGCTCCTTGGCATAATGCTTCAAGCTCCACTTGTTGCGGCGCATTCCGCCGGTCTGTCCAAAGACGCCGCCGATATCGCCGATCATGTACCAGTTCTCGATCCGTCCGTTTCGATAATAGACGGTTTGGACCATGTTGTTGGTGGTGGCGGTGTCGAAATTCGAGGTCAGGACATTCATCAGGATGAGGCCGGATAGCTCTTTGGTTCCGACAAAAGGATTATCGTTCCAATCCCACCAAGTAAAGCGATCCTCGACCTTGGCGACTCCGGCCTCGACCGTTCTTTTCTTGAAGCGGGCATTGGTGAATTTGCCCGAGCCTTTTTCGATTTGGGCGGGCCGGCTCGGGGAATCCGGCATTCCTTGGATGGTTCCCTGAGGAACGAAATACACTTCGTGGGTTCGGTAACCGGCGGCCCACAGAAATCGCGAACCCGCGACCTCGGAATGGACTTCATCGCCGAACTTGACTCCCCAACGAACTCCGCGCTGATCCCTGACGAATACCTTAGGGTTGGTGCCCATTGAGTCCTCGCCGTCATAGACAAAGGGGCCGACCGGTTTGCCGGCTTCGCTGCCCGAGCCCCAAAACAGGTCCAAATTCTGAGCCGAGGTTGCGGGTTGTTTCCATATCATGGCTTGGCCGGCCGGAGGCTCATCGGAGCCCGGCCCAGCACCCAGCAACAGCAAGGTTAGGAATAGACATAAGAAAAATTTCGATTTGCCGAAGGTTTTCATAAAATAGGGCGCCGCGGCCGAAGACCGCGCCGCCCTTTGATTCGACTAATCGTCAACTTTGATGACCCGGGCCGGCGTCGTCGTCGTGACCGGGTACTGCTGGATCACCGTCGAATGATGAACGTAGGGCGTTTCACCGACAAGGTCGACCGACACGCTCTTGCCCAATTGGACCGACGATGGAAGAACCGTGTTGTATCTCCAGGTCCCATTGTCCATGTAATAATAGGTGGTTCGCGCCGGGCTGAAGTAGACCTGCTGGGCTGGGTAATAGATGTATTTGTCAGCCTGAGCCGGGGATGAAGCCAGCGACCCGATCGCCAGCAAGGCCCCGCCCAATATCAATGCGGGCAATTTGGTTTTCATAATCTTCTCCTTTTCTTCCAAATAAACCCTAACGGCTCGGCGAAAGAGGGGACATCGGGGAGGCCTTGGTTTTCGCCTGGGGCATTCCCGCTTGAGGAGTGGGGGCTCAGGATAATTTAAACAATTTAAACAGGTTTTTAGAATTTCAGGCACCGTGTTAATTTTCACCGGCTAGGGTTTCAAAGGATCTCCTTTTGCTCGGAAAAGGAGTGCGCCATGAAACGTCGCGCTTTTGGGATGATCCTTGGCCTTCTCGCCTTGACCTTGGCGTTCACCAAAATTTTGGGTTGTGGAGACAGCGACAACGCCGGAGGTCCACCGCCGCCTTCGGAGTCGATGCCACCGAACGATGCGGCGATCCTCGATCACGCGAATAAATTGCTCGAGGAGGGCCGGCAAATCTTTCGCTATGACACCTTCGGCAGCGAGATCTTTTGGGGCGATGCGCTTCAGCTCCACCGGGCCATCGCCGGCGAGGCCAATGGCGGAGTGGGCCCGGGCTTGGGGCCCAACGCCGCCCTAGAGGTCGGCCTCAAGGTCGACATGGACGCCTTGCCCGACTCGCTGGTTCAGGCGATTCAAGCCGGCCAAGTCGATCTCGACGCCCCGGCGACGACGCTGGAGCTGCTCAAGCTGGATGCAGTGGTCGGAGTCAAAGGAAATTTCGATGGCGATCAGTTGGCTTCGGTCGGCTTGCGTTGCGCCATCTGCCATTCGACGGTCGACGACGCCTTTTCGGCCGGCATCGGCCACCGGCTGGATGGATGGCCCAACCGGGATTTGAACGTCGGTGCGATCATCGCTTTGGCTCCCCAGACCACGCCTTTGACCGATTTGCTCGGCGTCGATCAGGCGACTTTGCTCAATGTCCTGCAGAGCTGGGGTCCGGGCAAGTTCGACGCTCACCTTCTGTTGGATGGCCAAGGCTTCCGTCCCGACGGCAAGACCGCGGCCACCGTGATTCCGCCGGCCTACGGCTTGGCCGGAGTCAACCTTCATACTTTCGAAGGTTGGGGATCGGTGCCTTATTGGAATGCCTTCGTCGCCAACATCGAAATGGGCGGACAGGGCGTTTTCTTCGATCCGCGGCTCGACTCCACCCAATTTCCGATCGCTTCCCAGGCCGGCTTCGGCAACATCCGGGACGCATCCGACCTCATTACCTCGAAGTTGGCTGCCTTGCATTTTTATCAGTTGGCCATTCCGGCGCCGAAGCCGCCGGCCGGATCCTTCGATGAGATGGCGGCCGAACGCGGTCGGACGGTATTCAATGGTAAGGCCCGATGCGCCTCCTGCCACGTGCCGCCCCTATTCACCGAGCCGGGTTGGAATCTCCACACTCCGGCCGAGATCGGCATCGACGATTTCCAAGCCAATCGGGCGCCGGATAAGCGTTATCGGACCACTCCCTTGGCGGGCCTATGGTCGCGGCAGAAAGGCGGGTTTTATCACGACGGCCGATTCCCGACTTTCGGAGCGGTGGTCGATCACTATAACGCCGCCCACAGCTTGGCCTTGACCGATCAGGAAAAAAGCGACCTGATCGAATATTTGAGGTCGATTTGATCCGGCCGATCCGCGGTCAGGAAGTCAGAGACCGGCGGCGCCAGATGAGCCCGGCGAGCCAAGCGGCTCCGATCGCCCATGCTTCGGGATGGGCCCGGGAGCCTCGCGCCAGCCGGCAGCCGCCGTCGTCATCGGGATTGGTTCCCAAGACCACTGAGTTGCCGGCGTTGTTCGAAACGACCACGGTGTCCTCGTCAAGGCCGATCAGTTGCGGGACCGCCGTCTCGGAGTCGCGGAAAGCGACGACGTTGGCCATGAAGCCGGCGGGCAGGGTGAAGGAGTCGATCACGGCGTTGGGTCC